>CACMAQ010000005.1:0-53469 GCA_902611715.1 uncultured Pelagibacteraceae bacterium
TAATTATAGATCAACACACCCACTTGTTCAAAATAGAGTCGGATGGATCAATTCATCTTTAGAAAATTATAATGATTGTGATTACAATACAGATAAAATATTTCAAAAAAAATTTGATCTATTAAAAGCTAAATTGCATGGTTTTACGCACCCACATTATGAAACAGAAGCTGTCTATAACTCAACAGATGACGTAGACTTGTACGCTACTGCAGTATCACACTATTTTCAAGGTAACCACAAAAAATCAATCGAAAATATGAAACGGCTGATTAAAAAACATCCATCCAATCCGTTTTACAATGAACTTTTGGGCGAGATATACTTTGCAAATAATGACTATAAAAGTGCTACTTTTTACCATGAAGCAGCAATTAATAATATTGATAAAGTAAATGACTTATATTACATGATTATGGGTAATTATTTGTTAACCTACGAGGAAACAAATAAATCAACAGAAGCTATTTTAAATTTAAAAAAATCATTACTTATCAACTCAGAAAATGCCTACGCATGGTATTTATTGTCTAGAGCATACGCACAAACTGGATCAATTTCACTGGCTAATTATGCTACTGCTGAACGATATTTTCTAATTGGTGAACGCGAATTATCTTATGAATTTGCGGTTAAAGCATTAAAACAGATTGAGGAAAATTCTCCAGAATGGTATCGATCTAATGATTTAATTGAAATTTTACAGAAAGAAGTTTCAAAAAGATGATGATTAGAAGTATAATATAAAGATGAGTAAAAAGTTTATACAATTTGTCGATGGGCCCAATTTAAATATGCTTGGTGAAAGAGAGCCAGAAATTTATGGATCTATGACTTTGGATGAAGTTCATAAGTCTGTAAGGGATTATATCGCTCAAAACTATAAAGAAATTGATGTGAATTTTTTTCAATCTAATTCTGAAGGTGATATTGTAGACTGCATACAAAAATCAAAAAATACTGCATCTGGACTGATAATCAATGGGGGCGGCTTTTCTCATACCTCAGTAGCAATATTGGATGCACTTTTAACAATAGAAATCCCAAAAATTGAAATTCATTTATCCAATTTATTTAGGAGAGAAGACTTTAGACATCACTCATATATAAGTAAAGGGGTGCACGGAGTTATTTGTGGGTTTGGGCCAAATAGCTATGTGCTCGCAGTTGAAGGAATGATTAAATTAATATAAAAGAATAACCTTATGAGTGATAAGTCTAAAAAAAATATCGACCCAAAACCAATAAAAGATTTAGCAAAAATTCTTGAAGAATTAAATTTAACTGAAGTTTCATATTCAGATGGGGATTTTTCAGTTTCAGTTGCGAAAGGTACTCGCTTACAGCCTGTTGATAAAGATATTCCAACTCAAAATAATTCAGAAATACAAGCAAGTGAAGATGATTACAAAAACGATCCAAGAGTAATCAAATCACCAATGGTAGGAACCGTTTACCTCCAGCCAGAGCCAGGTGCAAATAAATTTGTCAATATTGGTGACTCTGTTAAATCAGGCCAAACAATTCTTATTGTTGAAGCAATGAAAACGATGAATCCTATAGAATCTTCACTTCAAGGAAAAGTTATCAAAATTTTAGTTGAAAATGAGCAAGCTGTAGAATTTGGCCAACCGTTAATGCTCATAGGATAATGTTTGACAAAGTACTTATTGCTAACCGAGGTGAAATTGCGGTTAGAATAAATCGAGCCTGCCAAGAGCTTGGAATTTCAACTGTAGCTGTTCACAGTGAAGCGGATACTGAGTCTATGCATGTCAGAATAGCTGATGAAAGTGTTTGCATAGGTCCCAATCCAGTGAATAAAAGCTATTTAAATGCACATGCCATAATTTCAGCATGTGAAATTACAGGCGCTCAAGCAGTTCATCCAGGATATGGCTTTCTCTCTGAAAATGCCTCATTTGCCAAGATGCTTGAGGATCATAAGCTAACTTTTATTGGGCCAAAATATTCTCATATTGAAATGATGGGCGATAAAATTGAGGCTAAAAAAATAATGAAAAAATTTGGCGTGCCAACAGTTCCAGGTTCTGAAGGTGAAGTCAAAAGTGAGTCAGATGCGCTGAAAGCTAGTGATGAGATAGGATACCCTGTTTTACTTAAGGCCAGTGCTGGAGGTGGTGGCAGAGGAATGAAAATTGTTAATTCTAAAAAAGAATTAAAGGATGCATTGCCAATTATTAAACAGGAGGCACTTTCTTTTTTTGGAAATGATTCAATATACATTGAAAAATTTATTGACTCACCACGACATATTGAAGTTCAGGTAATTTGCGATACTCATGGTAATTTTCTTCATTTGCATGAAAGAGACTGCTCTGTACAAAGACGTAATCAGAAAGTTGTTGAGGAAGCTCTTGCGCCTAATGTTGATGAGAAAAAAAAACAGAAACTATTTAAGACATGCGTTGATGCAATGGAAAAAATGGGTTATTTGGGCTTAGGCACTCTCGAATTTTTATTCGACGGCAAGGAATTTTATTTCATGGAAATGAATACAAGGCTTCAGGTGGAACACCCTATTACAGAAATGTTAACTAGAGTAGATCTCGTTAGAGAACAAATATGTGTTGCTCATGGAGATAAAATTTTTACAAATCAAGAAAACATTAAACCTCTAGGACATTCAATTGAATGTAGAATAAATGCTGAGAGCTCAAAAGATTTTAAGCCGTCTGCTGGTAAAATAGAAATGTATCATCCTCCCGCAGGTAACGGTATAAGATTAGATACCTTTATTTATTCTGGTTATAAAGTACCGCACTATTATGATAATTTATTGGCGAAGTTAATCTCTACTGGAAGAACAAGAAATCATGCTATCAAGCGCGCATTGAGGTCTCTCAATGAAATTGTAATTGACGGAATAGATACTAACATTGAGCTTCATAAAAAAATACTGTCTTCTCCTGAGTTTAAGAATGGAGGCGTAGCTATAAATTGGTTAGAAAATAATATTGAGAAGCTATAGTTTATAGCAATCATCTACCCAGAGATCATATATTGGGTGCTCCATTGATGATATTGATGGCAGAGATTTTATCATCCACCCATTAAATATTTTTTTCATCGTTTTCTCGTTATAAATATTCAAATATACTGCTGTTTCTGCTTTTTCTAATGGCTTACTATTATAGCAATCGATCACATAAATTTTTAATTCTTCATAAATATAGTTTTCTTTCAATTTTATATCAATGGTTTTAACTTCTGCTGTAATTTTGTTTAATAAACTGACGGTAGCGAACGGATCTTCAAAATTTTTATTTTTACTTTTAATTAAATCTTTATCATTTAAATCATTTTCAATGTTTTGATCTAAAACTTCATCTTCATAGGTGGGTTCAAGCTCATTTAAATTTATCAATGGTAGATCTTCAATGTTTTGAGCGTAGAGATTAGAGAGTAATAATAAACTCAAAAATAATATATCAAATATTATTTTAATCTTTTGGACTCCATTTTTTATAATCATCATTTTTAGCAACTGACTTCATTTCTTTTTTACTATTTTCTGGGTCATAGGCAGCATCGGTGCCTGTTAAATTCGGTACATGGTTTATCTGCCAATCATGTTTTTCAGACTCTGATGGTTTTGATAATGAAGTGTATCTAAGCCAATTGTTCCATTCCGGGTTAACAAGAGTTGACTCAACTACACTGCTGTAAATAACCCACCTCTTAGTATCTTTTTTATTTTTATAATATTTATTACCCTGATTATCAGTTCCGACCAAAACTCCATTAAAATACGACCAAATTCTGGTGCCTATGGTCTGTCCGTTCCACCAAGTAAATATCTCTCTCAACATGATTATTTATGAATTATTAAGCTTAAAATTAACAGTTTTTTCAACAATTAGTGAATTATCATGAATAGATAAAACACTGAAAATATTAACTTTTTTTAATTTTGATAACATTTTCTATACCTTATATAGTGGTTTTCAATTTTTTTTACACAATATGTTGACTTCATTTTTCAAATAATAAATTATCAATAATCTAGAAAGTTACTCATTTAGCATTCTGGCACAATTTACGGTCGAGACCATTAAATTATTGATATTGGTTTTTTTATAAGCTCGTCTGTTGCAATGACTATATTTTAGAAGGGAAAACAATGAAAATAAATAGAGAATTTACAACCGCTAATCAATCACCATACGAAAGTATAAATTTTAAAAAGGTTTCAAGTGAAATAGTTAATCCTGATGGGTCTCTTGTATTTAAATTAGAAAATTTTGAGGTTCCAGAACAATGGAGCCAAGTTGCAAGCGATATTCTCTCTCAAAAATATTTTAGAAAAGCTGGTGTTCCCTCAAAACTAAAACGAACTGATGAAAAAAATGTTCCATCATGGCTAGCTCCGAGAATTGCTGATGACAGTGATGGAGAAGTTGGTTATTCGTCCGAAACAAGCTCACAGCAAGTTTTTGATAGACTTGCAGGGGCATGGACATATTGGGGATGGAAAGGTGGTTATTTTTCATCAGAAGATGATGCAAAAGCTTTTTTTGACGAAGTCCGTTATATGCTTGCTAATCAAATGGTTGCACCAAATAGCCCTCAATGGTTCAATACAGGATTAAACTGGGCCTATGGAATCGATGGTCCTTCTCAAGGTCATTTTTATGTTGATCATGAAACTGGAAAGCTAACTAGATCTTCAAGTTCTTACGAGAGACCTCAACCTCACGCATGCTTCATTCAAAGTATAGATGATGATTTAGTAAACGATGGTGGTATTATGGATTTATGGGTTCGTGAAGCCAGACTCTTTAAGTATGGATCAGGAACTGGAACAAACTTCTCAAATCTAAGAGGTTCTTCAGAAGGTTTGTCTGGCGGAGGAAAATCATCTGGACTGATGAGTTTTCTTAAAATTGGTGATAGAGCTGCTGGGGCAATTAAATCAGGTGGCACAACTAGAAGAGCCGCTAAGATGGTCGTTGTAGATATAGATCACCCTGATATTGAAGAGTTTATTAAATGGAAAGTTACAGAAGAACAAAAAGTTGCATCCATCGTTACTGGATCAAAAATATGTTCAAAACATCTTAAAAGTATTATGAATGCCTGCCACAACTGCGAAGCTGATGGTGAAAGTTGTTTTGAACCTGCAAAAAACCCGGCTTTAAAAAGAGAGATTATTGCTGCAAGAAAAAATGAAGTACCTGAAAATTATATTCAAAGGATCATACATTTTGCAAAACAAGGCTACAAATCCATTGAGTTTGAAACTTATAATACAGATTGGGACTCAGAGGCTTATGTGACAGTTTCTGGTCAGAATTCAAATAATTCAGTTCGAGTTACTGACGATTTTTTAAATGCTGTAATTGAAGACAAAGATTGGAACTTAATTAATAGAATTGACAATTCAGTAAGTAAAACAGTGAAGGCAAAAGACCTTTGGGATCAAGTTGGATATTCTGCTTGGGCCTGTGCTGATCCTGGTATTCAGTTCCATACGACAATTAATGATTGGCACACATGCCCAGAAAGTGGCGAAATTAGAGCTTCTAACCCATGCTCGGAGTATATGTTCTTAGACAATACAGCCTGCAACTTAGCCTCTCTAAATCTAATGACATTTATGGATGAGAACAAATCTTTAAACACTGGCTTGTTCAAACATGCTGTAAGAATATGGACATTAATATTGGAAATTTCAGTCATGATGGCTCAATTTCCGTCAAAAGAAATAGCGAAACTCTCTTATGAATACAGAACACTTGGTCTTGGATATGCGAACTTAGGAGGTTACTTAATGTCTAAAGGTATAGCATACGACAGTGAAGAAGGAAGGGCAAACTGTGCAGCTATAACAGCTTTAATGACTGGAATATCTTATGCAACTTCAGCTGAAGTTGCATCCGAACAAGGTCCCTTCCCCGGATATCAACAAAACTCTAAAAACATGCTTCGTGTAATTAGAAATCATAGAAGAGCCGCATATGGTAAGACTGATGAGTATGAAGGTTTACACATTAATCCTGTGCCATTTGTTGTTGAAGATTTAAGAGATACAAACTTAGGAATGGAGGCTCAAAATGCATGGGATCAAGCTTATGAGAATGGCCAAAAGTTTGGTTTTAGAAATGCACAGACAACAGTAATTGCGCCAACTGGAACCATTGGTCTAGTAATGGACTGTGATACAACAGGTATCGAACCTGATTTTGCAATGGTCAAATTCAAGAAACTTGCTGGAGGTGGTTATTTCAAAATTATAAATAGAACGGTTCCAGAAGCATTAAAGCAACTTCAATACACAGATGATGAAATTGAAGAAACAATTAATTATGCTGTTGGTCACGGTACGCTTAACAATGCGCCCGCTATAAATCACGAGACACTAAGAGAAAAAGGCTTTGAAGAGGAACAAATCGAACTTCTTGAACAAAATTTAAAGAATGTTTTTGATATTCGATTTTCTTTCAATTCATATACTCTCGGGATGGAATTCTGTAAAGAGAAGCTAAATTTTTCAGAAGAACAACTTACTGACATGAATTTTAATATGCTAACTGCTTTAGGTTTTACAAATGATGAAATCGATGAAGCAAATACCTTTTGCTGCGGCACTATGACTTTAGAAGGCTCACCGCATATCAAAAATGATCATTTGGCTGTATTTGATTGTGCGAATCCGTGCGGTAGGATCGGCAAAAGATATTTATCTGTAGAAAGTCATATACACATGATGGCAGCAGCTCAGCCTTTTATATCAGGAGCTATATCTAAAACTATCAACATGCCTGCAGAGTCTGATGTGGAAGATTGTAATGAAGCTTATTTATTGTCATGGAAACTTGGCACAAAAGCAAACGCTCTCTATCGTGATGGCTCAAAATTAAGTCAACCACTTGCATCAAAACTTGTTGATGAGGATGTTGAAGATGAAATAGAACAACCGGATAACCAAATTGATAGAACAATTGCTGTTGCTAAAGAAGCCATGAATTCTGTTGTATACGGTTCAAGAAATAAAGTTCCAGATAGAAGAAAAGGATACATTCAAAAAGCTATTGTAGGAGGCCATAAAGTTTATCTTCATACCGGAGAATATGAGGATGGCAGCTTAGGTGAAATCTTTATTGATATGCATAAAGAAGGAGCTTTCCTGAGGAGTCTGATGAATAATTTTGCAATCGCAATATCAATTGGTCTTCAATATGGAGTTCCACTAGAAGAGTATGTGGAAGCTTATACTTTCACCAGATTTGACCCGGCAGGAGTAGTGCAAGGTAATAATAGAATTAAAAATGCAACATCTATTTTAGATTATGTATTCAGAGAGCTCGCTGTTTCTTACCTAGGCAGGAATGATCTGGCTCATGCAGATAATACTGATGTTGATTTCTCACTTGGAACTGGTGCAGAGGAAGGAACTCTAAAAAATAACGAAATCCCATGGAAGCTTGTTAAAAAAGTTTCAAGCCAGGGTTATTTACGTGGTCAGGATGGACTTTCAGTAGTTAGTTCAAATGGAAGTATGGAGACTGTTTCAGCTGAACAACAGCCAATTAGTGCTGCAGTAAGTACGGTTTCTTCATCTGATCAATCAATGAGTAGAGTTCAAGCTGCAAGAATGATGGGCTACGAAGGGGATGCTTGTCCTGAGTGTGGTTCTTTCACTCTTGTTAGAAATGGCACTTGCTTAAAATGCGATACTTGTGGTGCCACAACTGGCTGCTCATAAATTATTCATCAGTTGATTTAACTTCTAAATTCAACTCATCAAGTGTAGTCTTATCGACTTCAGCAGGAGCTAGCATCATCAGATCCTGCGCCTGTTGATTCATTGGGAACAAAATTACCTCACGAATATTTTTTTCTTGAGCAAGCAGCATGACTATTCTGTCTATTCCTGGTGCAATGCCGCCATGAGGAGGTACGCCATAAGTAAAAGCGTTTATCATACCTCCAAATTTTTCATGTACTTGATCTTTGTTATAGCCAGCTATTTCAAAAGCCTTATACATAATCTCTGGAACGTGATTTCGTATAGCGCCTGATGATAGCTCTACGCCATTACAAACAATATCATATTGATAACCTAAAACATTTAAAGGATCTTTATTATTTAGCGCTTCTAATCCACCTTGTGGCATTGAGAAAGGATTATGACTAAAATCAATTTTTCCAGTTTCTTTATCCTTTTCATACATTGGAAAATCGATAATCCAACAAAACTTAAATACTCCCTTTTCAACTAGGTCCAGATCTATTGCAATTTTATCTCTGGCTGCCGCAGCAATATCATAAACTTCTTTACCTTTAGCGCATGCGAAGAAAATTGAGTCTCCAGCCTTAAGACCTGCTTTGTTCAATATCATTTCTTGAATTTCAGAGGGTATAAATTTTGCAATAGGTCCCTTTCCTTCTACACCAGAAGAGCTTTTATCAAAAACAATATAACCTAAACCAGCAGCATTCATTTCTTTTCTTGCCCAATTATTAAGATTATCAAAAAAACTTCTAGGTTTTTGACTAGAGTTAGGTGCTGGTATACCAATAACCTCGCCCCCTTCTTCTATAATTTTTTTAAATGCACTAAATTCAACTTTGTCATCATTAAATTCCTTAGTTAAATTAGAAATATTAATTGGATTTCTAAGGTCAGGTTTGTCTGTTCCATACTTGCTCATAGCATCGGCATATGTAATTCTTGGAAAAGGTGTTTCTGTAACATTAAAATCAGAAAAAGTTGTAAATACAGAATGTAAAATGGGTTCAATAGCGTTAAACACATCGTCTTGCTCAACAAATGCCATTTCCATGTCTAATTGATAAAATTCGCCAGGACTTCTATCCGCTCTTGCATCTTCATCTCTAAAGCAAGGGGCTATTTGAAAATATTTATCGAATCCTCCCGCTATAATTAATTGCTTAAATTGCTGTGGGGCTTGAGGAAGAGCGTAAAATTTTCCTGGATGAATTCTACTTGGTACCAAATAATCTCTAGCTCCTTCTGGACTAGAAGCTGTAAGTATTGGTGTTTGCATTTCTAAAAAACCAGCTTCAGACATGAGCTTTCTTATGTGGGAAATAATTGAGGATCTTAGAACAATATTTTTATGCAATTCCTCTCTTCGAATATCAAGAAATCGATACTTCAATCTAATATCTTCTGGATAGTCGTTTTCGCCAAAAACTGGCATTGGCAACTCCTTTGCCTCAGATAATACTTCTACACTATCGACTGCGATTTCAATGGTACCCGTATTTAGTGATTTATTAATTGTATCAGGCTCTCTTTTTATAACGGTGCCATCAATTTTAATAACGGTCTCAACTCTTAAGCCGTCTACTAAGTTTAGTAATTTAGTATTTGTTTTATCAATTACACATTGAGTAACACCGTAATGATCCCTTAAGTCAACAAATAATACATTGCCGTGATCTCTTTTTCTATTAATCCACCCAGCTAATGATACTTTAGAACCAGCATCTTCTAATCTAAGCTGGTTACAACTGTGAGTTCTATATTTATTCATACTTTTAATTAAGGATCATATATAGTTTGATTTATGAAAATAGTCCAAGATAATAAATCCCTCGAGAAGCTATGTAAATTATTGAATAAGTATAAAATTATCTTCATAGATACCGAATTCAAAAGAGATAATACATATTGGCCAATTTTATGCACTATTCAAATTAAAACTCAAAGAAAAGAATTCTTAATTGATATGTTATCAAGGGAAAAAATGAACTTCGAAAATTTTAGAAAAATACTCACATCAAAAAAGATATTGAAAGTTATCCACTCTGCTCGACAAGATATCGAAGTATTAAATTATGCTTTTGAAATTAGTGTTGTAAATGTTTTTGATACTCAAATTGCATATAATTCAATTTATGGAGGACAAACAATTGGGTATACTAGTTTAGTAGAAGAACTATTTAAAATCAAACTTTCAAAAAAACATCAAGTATCTGATTGGACCAAGAGACCTTTATCATCTGAGCAAATTAATTATGCAATAAACGATGTGTATTATTTACCTAAAATTTATGTAAACTTATTGCAAAAAATTAAAAAAAGAAATCTCGTAAAAACAGTAAAAAAAATAATTGAAGACCATTTAGATACCAAAGATGTCTACAACACAAAAAAATCCTATAAAAGAATAAAAATCAAAAATTTTTCAAAAAATGAAAAAAAACTAATTAAAAAATTTTCAGAATGGAGAGAAAATTACGCCCAAAATGATGATCTTCCTCGTAATTGGATTGTTTCAGATAAAAATCTTATAAGAGCAAGCAAAAATAGACTGGGAGAATTAAAAAGAGGTAAAAATAAAAATGATCAACGGTTAGAAGTTTTTGAGAGTTATGTTAAGTCATTATGTCTCGGATGAGATGTGTTGTTATTCTTGATTTTCTTTGAAGGGATAGACTATTTACTTTTTCAAGAATATTATATAATTTTTGATAATCACGATCTACCCTCTTTAATAAATATTCAATTACATTTTTATCAACTTGAACTTGGGCATTGCTAAAATATTTCATGATTATGGCCTTTAAGAGGTCATCTTCTGGATCTTCAATTTTAGATGAGGTAAAGGATTTAAATCTTGAATTTAAGTCCTTGAGTTTGATTTTAAAATTTGAATTTATATCAACCGTTACTAAAATTGTTTTATTTTGTAAAATTAAACTATTATAAAAATGAAAAAAACCTTCTTCATCTTTTAAATTATGAAAATCATCAATTGCTACATTAGTATTAAACGAAATGTCATTCCAGCTTTGCACATCAAAGCAATTAATTAAATTAGCATTGTTATAGCCTGCCCATATATTTAAAAGATGTGTTTTACCTGATTTTTTTTGCCCAAATATTACAGCTGATTTATTGAACCAGTCTTTTGGTGATTTTAGTAAAGTTGAAACATTCAAATTACTTTTACTAATATAAAAATCCTCAGGATCATAAGTTTCAATATTTTTTAAATTAAAGATTAATTGTCCTTTTTCCATTTAGTTTACGTTTTTAAACCAATAATTTATATAATTTGCTAAAGATAACAGAGTGCATATCAATACGATAATAATTAATACTTCATCTAACATTAATGCAGTTAAATATTTCTCGTATCCGTTGATATTGCTAAGCATGGTCGTAATAACAAGACAAAACTGAAAGAATGTATTTAATTTGCTAATTTTAGTTGGTTTAACCTCAATTTTTTTACCAACTAAAAAGGTGACTGCAAACGAACCCAAAATAATTATATCTCTTGAAATTATTATTATGATTATGAATACAGGTAACAGTTCAAGATTTCCAATGAGTATAAAAATCGAAATTACGAATGCTTTATCAGCAATTGCATCTAAATATGAACCTAGTTCACTTTGAACTTCAAAATATCTTGCGATAAATCCATCTAAAAAATCACTTACAGCAATTAAAAGAGTAAATAAAGCCGCATAAGTATATAATTCCTCCAAAAGAAACCACGCAACAAATGGAATAGTAACCAAACGGTAAATAGATATAAAATTTGGCAAATTTTTAATCATCTAATGAAATTCTATAATATGGTCCAAGATTTACTGCATTAATTTTATTTTGAGAGAGTAGAAGAACAAACTTATCTTCATTTCCTAAAAAATCCACATACCCCTCAACCTTATCCGTAGTAAATAAAGATGGCTTATATTGTTCCAAAAGCCTTACTGATTGAAGTCGATTTTGTAACTCAACCCAATCAGAAATATTTTCGATATCGTATACAAACTTAAATCTGTAAACCTCATCAGATTGTTTTGTTAGGTCAATCCATGTAAGCAAAAGTTCATTTTTTATATCCTCAATTAATGGAGAAAAAATATCATCTCTAAATAAAGAATAATCGGTCAAATAACTCTTTCTAATTATCTTTTCTTTTTGATTCAAATTAAACTTTATTATTATATCAAATCTAAGCTCATTTAATTTTTCATAGATAGGGCTACACCATATTAATATTATATCATTTTCATCATTTAAATTATTTCCTTCTATGTCTTTATTTTCCAAAAAATTAGATAAATCGGTATTGCTCATTTCAGTCTGTGAAAAGGTCTTTATATCTAAGTTTATTTTATTACCTACATTTTTAATTTTTTTCCATTCAGTGTTCCACAAATTAAAAAGAATAAAAAATTGATTAAAATTAGAAAATGCTACATTGACTATGATGTTTTGTGAACTTACCTCAGAAAATGTCAAGGAATTCGATTTGTAAAATTCTTTGATACGAAATGGACTAAAATATATATTAAACTCGCCAAGGTAATTTTCTGTAGAAATTTTTTCATCAACAAACTCAATGCTTTCTACAAAATAAGAAATATCAACATCTTTTAATCTGCTTAATTTTTTATAATCCTCTGGCGTGAGAAGTTTAATTGAAACTCTTTTAAAGGCAATTTCTTCAGCTTTAGATATAGCAGTATTTCTAATATCAGTCTCATTTGAAAAAGATAAATTTACCTTTATGCCAGATGATGAAAAAAAATCTACATTTTCATTAGCGAGACAGGAATTAATAAGAGCAAATAAAAAAACAATCACAAAGCTTATTTGCTTAGTATTGAAATTAAAAATCATATATAAGAAATCTAAATGAAGAAACTATCATACTCAAGTTCAGGCGTAAGCATAAATAAAGGAAATAAATTTGTATCTGAAATTAAAAATATAATTCGTAAAGACAAAAATCTGAAAAAATCCAATATTGGTGGTTTTTCTGGTCAATATATTCTTGATCCAAAAATAAAAAGACCAATTCTTGTTGGTGCAACCGATGGAGTTGGAACAAAAATTGAGATTGCCCACATGATGAGAAACCATAAGACAATTGGCATTGACCTAGTTGCCATGTGCGTGAATGACTTAATAGTTGATCAGGCAAAACCTCTTTTTTTCTTGGACTATATTTCAACTGGAAAATTAGACATATCTAAAGGTAAAGAAATTATAAGAGGTATTATTGAAGGATGTAAAATGTCTAATTGTTCACTGCTAGGTGGAGAAACAGCTGAACATCCAGAAGTTGATTCAAACGATAAGTATGATCTTGCTGGATTTTGTGTAGGAGTAAAGAGTGGAGTAGTCAAAGCAAGTCCAAAATTAAAAGAAAATGATCTTATTGTAGGAATTTCATCATCAGGTCTTCACTCTAATGGATATTCTCTTGTTAGAAAGATAATCAAAGAAAACAAAATAAAATTAAATAAGAAGATAGAAAAAAATAAAACCATTGGTGAATTGTTACTCAAGCCTACAGAGATATATGTAAGTCCAATACTTGAAATGTACACAAAAAAAATAATAAAAACTTGCGCTCATATTACTGGTGGAGGAATTACAGAAAATTTACCAAGGTCATTAAATAAAAATGTTTCAGCAAAAATAAATCTTGAAACCTTTAATTTGCCTACAATATTTAAATGGATAAAGAGTTTTGGGGTAACGCAAAATGAAATGTTAAAAACATTTAATTGCGGATATGGTATGATAGTAATCTTAGATAGAACAAAGTTAAATCAATTTGAAAAATCAATTAAAAGTTACAAACTTAAATACAGTATTATTGGCAATTTAGTGAATTCAAAAAAAATAAATAAAAAAGTTAGTTATATTGGCAAATTAAATTTTAATGATTAAATATTCCATAGGTATCTTTATATCTGGACGTGGTTCAAATTTAAAATCGATTGTAGATGCATGTAAAGAACAAGAGTATCCAGCAGAAATAAAAGTTGTTTTTTCAAATAATAAGAATGCTCCAGGCTTAAGTTTTGCAAAAGAAAATAATTTAGAGGTAATCACATTAGACTACCATAATTTTAAGAATACTGAAGAATATGAAGAAAAGATTATCAGTCTATTAAAACCTTATGACCTTAAACTAATTTGTTTAGCTGGATATATGAAAATATTGTCAAAGAAATTAATTGATCATTATCCTAATAAAATTATTAACATACATCCTTCATTGCTACCAAAATACAAAGGGCTTAATACTCACAGACGTGTTCTAGAAAATAATGAAACTAAGACAGGTTGTACGGTTCACTATGTAAATCAGGAAATGGATGGAGGAGAAGTTATTTTACAGAGAGAAGTAGATATAAATGCTGAGGATACTGAAAGTTCTATAGCTCGGAGAGTTCTAACAGAAGAACATATAATTTACCCCGAAGCTATTAAGTTATTACTTACGAAATGATATCTGCTTCATCAAAAAAGTGATTTATTTCGATTTCAGCATTTTCAGGACTGTCTGATCCATGCACAGAATTTTTTTCTAGAGATAAAGCGAATTTTTTTCTAATCGTTCCCTCTTCAGCTTCTTCTGGATTAGTTGCTCCCATAACTTCTCTATTCCTTTGAATTGCATTTTCTCCCTCAAGGACCTGTACTACTATCGGTCCTGAACACATAAAATCGCACAAACTTTGAAAAAAAGGCTTGTCAGAGTGCACACCATAAAAAGAGGCTGCTTTATTTTGGTCTAATATAATCCTTTTAGACGCAATAATTCTTAGGCCTGCAGACTCAAGCATAGCTGTAATTTCACCAATTTTATTTCGCTCGACGGCATCTGGTTTTATTATCGAAAAAGTTCTCTCTATTGCCATTATTTACCCTCATAATATTTAGAGACAAATCTATTTAAAAGCTTAACACCAAAAGCTGTTGCTCCCTTTGGCGAAGTTGGCAATGGTTGCTTGGTCCATGTAGTTCCAGCAATGTCAAGGTGTGCCCATGGAACTTTATTTACAAATCTCTGCAAGAATTGTGCTGCTGTAATAGAGCCTGGACCTCTTCCATTTGTAATATTTTGCATATCTGCAATGGGTGAATTTAACATTTTGTCATACCTATCATTAAGAGGAAGTCTCCACAATTTCTCTCCCTCAATATCTCCAGCTTCTGCTAGTTGCTTGCTTATTTTATCACTATTTGAGAATAGTCCTGCATATTCATCACCTAATGCAACGATTATAGCTCCAGTTAATGTTGCAAGGTCAACCATAAGCTCTGGCTTATATTGCTCTTGCGTATACCATAAAGCATCAGCAAGAACTAATCTTCCCTCTGCATCCGTATTTAATACCTCTATTGTTTGACCTGAATAAGACTTAACTACATCACTCGGTCTTTGTGCTTTGCTACCAATATGATTTTCAACTAAACCAACAACACCAATTACATTGGCTTTTGCTTTTCTTAATGCAAGAGCTTTCATTAAACCAATTACAACTCCTGAGCCGCCCATATCATATTTCATTTCTTCCATACCATTTGAAGGTTTTAATGACACACCTCCAGTATCAAATGAAACGCCCTTACCAATAAAAGCTATTGGCTTTTTTTTCTTGTTACGTGCACCATTCCATTTCATGATAACAAGCTGTGACTCATGTATGCTGCCCTGACCTACACCCAATAAAGATCCCATACCAAGTTTCTTCATTTCTTTTTCACCTAATACTTTTACATCAACTCCGAACTCAACAAGCGATTTAGCATATTCGGCAATTTTTGGTGGTGTCATTACATTTGGAGGTTCAGTAACTAAATTTCTTGTTAGAGTGACTCCTTTATGTATAGCCTTTATACTTTCATAGTTTTTTCCAAGTCTAGTGTGCTGAGATGAATAGATTTTTATTTTTTTCTTTATGATTTTAGTTTTATTTTTATTTTTCGTATCATTTTTTTTAGAAAAGTACTTTGTGAAGCTATATGAAGCCAACGACATTCCAAGAATCATTTCACTAATAGCATTTAAAGAGCCTACTTTTGAAGAAGAAATTCCATCAGGATAAATAATTGCATTTTTTTCCTTATAGAATTTAATGAGAGAATTTAAATGCCCTCCTAGTATCTGAAAATCCCTTATTTGATAATCCTTAAAATTTTTTAATTTAAATACATATAATTTTGAAAGCTTTAAATTTGTAGGTTGATGTATTATTGAATAATCAAAATTTTTAGAGTTTCTTTCCTGAAATGATATATCTGATTTAATAATATTTGATATATGCTTTTTTGAGAGTTGATCTAATTTTTTTCCATATCCTATAAGCCGACACTTATTGTCACAAAATATTACCCCTATTGCATCTTTTTCTTGTCTTAAATTATTAAATTGAATATCCATACATATGTACCTTTAGCAAAATATTGATATAATTGAGAAAATGTCAAGATTTACAACATACGCGATAAGAGAAATCTCTTCAAGTTTTTTATTATTATTAATACTTTTGAGCTCAATTCTTTGGCTTGGTCAAGGATTAAGACATATTGATCTATTAACTTCTGATAATGTATCCTTTATTTCATATATCTCCTACATATTACTATTATTACCAAAAATACTTATTATAACGATTCCAATTTGTCTTTTCTTGTCTGTTTTATTTAATATCAACAGATTAAGAAATGATAGTGAACTGATTGTTCTATGGGCAGCAGGAAAATCGGAACATGAAAGTCTTCTTAAGCCAATTTTTTTATTTGCTTTTCTGATATATTTTTTTTCTATATTTTTAAGTTTATATATTACTCCATATTCACTTAATGAAATAAGACATAAAATAATTGATATAAGGTCGTCTGGTATTCACTCATCAATTTTAAAAGAAAAAAAGTTTATTTCGCCTGTGAGCAATCTTACAATCTTTCTTCAAGAAAGAGTTGGTAATAAAATTACTGGTTTACTAATACATGACATAAAAGATGCTAACAGTCCTCAAACATATATCGCTGAAAATGGAGAATTTATTGAAGAAGACAATAAAAAAATACTTAGATTATTTAATGGAAATATTCAAATCTTTGAAAGGGATGAAAATAAAATATCCGAGGTAGAATTTCAGACTTATGACCTTAATTTAGCTCCGTATAACAAACAAGAAGGCGGACATATCTACGCAGACGAACTGTATACTTATCAAATTATTAAAAACCTTAATAATAAACAAATTAAAGATTTTAATAAATACGAAAGAGAACAATTTGCTCAGCTACATTCTAGAATTGCCAACCCTTTGTATATATTTAGCTTTGCTTTAATACCTCTGATCATATTAAAGTTTTCAAAAAAGCCAGGTGATAGTTTCTTAGTTCCAATATCTATTATTTCAGTAGTAGCGTTTATTTTTCAAATTACTCAGATCACAACTTCAAATCTTTTAATTGATAAAAGTAATTTAGTATTTATGATCTATGCCTTTCCGATTTCTTTTATATTAATAATTATCTTGCTAATCTTTTTAGATGGTTTTGCAATAAAAAAGTTTTTAAATGTTAAATAAAATAAATTTATATATTTTAAAAAAGTTCTTTCACTCTTTTATTTTGACTTTTATTATTTTCGCAGTAATTTTATTCATTGGAGACTTTGTTGAACAGTTTAGAAAATCTACAGGAAAAAACGTATCTCTTAATGTTATATTTCAACTTACATCACTTAATTTTTTTAGCCTTATATATTTTACTCTTCCGTTAATAGTTTTCTCAAGCTCAATCTTAGCTTATCTCGGACTCATAAGAGGATCTGAGAAAATAATTATAAATTCTGTCGGCATATCAAATGTTAAAATCACCTTACCTGTAATAACCTTATATATATTTTTGGGAATTTTTTTTATAACTATCATTAATCCCTTAACTGCCTTATTTGACGCAAGATATAGCGAATTGGAATATCGTTATATTGATAGAGTTGATAAATTTGCTTCTATAACAAAGAACGGCTTATGGTTAAAACAAGAAAATAAAGAGAATAATTTTTCCAGTGTTTTGTATGCACAGAAGATAAAAGAGCAAGGAAGGCATATAATTGATTTCATGATACTTGAATATGACGAAAAAGGATCTTTTCAAGGAAGGTTAGACGGTAAATCTGCAATGCTTAAGAATGAATATTGGATGATGAATGATATTCAGATTACGCCAAAGTTTGAAGCAGCCTATTTTAAAAAATCTTTAAAATATCAAACAAATATAAAACCTGAAGACATTACAGACAGTCTCTCATCACCGACTAATATTTCGATATGGAGATTAGTAACTTTCATAAGTTTCTTAGAGGGATTGGGATATTCTGCAATCGATTTTAAAATGCACTTATACGACTTAATTTTCCTTCCTTTTTTTATGGCATCTCTAACTCTTTTAGCATCAGCGCTGGTAAGAAACCTAAAACAAAATGATAGATTCACTGAAACAGCAGCTTATTCGCTAGTTATTATATTTATAATCTACTTTACCTCTAATTTACTTGATGCACTTGGATCAACATCTCAATTAAATCCAATAATTTCTAAAGCTTCGCTGCCATTAATTGTTACAATTTTATCTATTTTAATATATCAAAAAGATAATCTTAAAAAAATATTTCAAAATGACTGAGCTACTTAAATTTAAATATTTCTATATTATTTTTTTGTCATTTATTACTTTAACAGTCGTAACATCAAATAAGATTTCTGCCGATCAAAAGATAAGGATTACGGCAGATGAAATGCAAATTGAAAGAGAAGGTCAAATTATAAAAGCAAAGGGGAATGCTGTAGCTCAAGATGAAAAAGGGCTAAAAATGAAATCAGATTCAATAGTATATGATGAAGAGCAATCTCTCATTGAGGCTAATGGAAATATAATTTTGAATGATAGTGAAGGTAATACTTATTTTTTTGAAAAACTGAAATCAGATGACGAAATAAATAATTTAAAAGGAATTAATGTAAGAGCTAGACTTGATGACAACTCAAGAATTGTTGGTGAAAGTTTAATAAAAAAAGATAACATTACGAGTCTTGATGAAGCTGAATATACACCATGCTTGGAAAATGATTATCTAATCAAAAACTGTCCTGGATGGAAATTGAAAGCAAATAAAATTTTTCAAGATAATAATACTAAAACAATTCATTACGATCATGCGCGGATACATTTATTTAATATTCCTGTATTTTATTTGCCATATTTTTCTCATCCAGACCCCTCAGTTAATAAAAGATCTGGATTTTTAATGCCAACCGTTGAAACTGATCAAAATTTAGGTGATACTTTTTCAATACCAATATTTTATAACATTAAAAGTAATTTAGACTTAACTTTTACACCAACTACTCACTCTAAAAGTAACAATTTTTATTCACTAAATTATAGACAACTAAACGACAGAGGATTTTTTAACATAGATGCAAGTATAGATGATAATGATGACAAAAGTGGTACAAGTAATCATTTATTTTTTGATGGCAATTTGAGCAATCCTTACGGTACGCTAAATATATTTTTACAAACTAGTAATAATGATACTTATATGAGAAAAAATAAAATTAATAAATTAACTGTTTTAAAGTCTGGGCTTAGCTTTGAAATGTCTACTGAGAATCGTTTTTTGTCGCTGGATAGTAAAGGCTATAAACATTTAGCAATACAAGAAGGCGAGCAATGGGAGTATGAATATCCAAAAATTATATATAACATTAATAATATTGATGAAAATATTTTTAATGGACATCTCTCCTTAGACAATCAATTTGATTTTAATAAAGATTTAAATGATAACTATACATCGCTTGTAGCATCTCAGATAAACTGGAACAAAAATCTAATTAAAAAAGAAAATGGACTAATTTTTGAAAATAAAGCAAATCTTAGAGTAGTTTCAATCTCAATTGACAGTAAAATAGCTCAAGATACTGATAATATTAGGTTTTATCCTCAAGTGAGCAGCGCTATAAGTTTACCATTATTAAAGTCAGCTAAAAATTTTAATCAAACACTAACACCTATTATTGTGCCTATAATAGCTCCATACAATAATTATACTGAGGCTCAAACAATTTCTAATAGTAACCTATTTTCAACAAATCGAGCAATATCAATAAAAGAATGGGAAAGTGGTCCAAGAATAAATTATGGTATTGAATGGTTTTTAGATAATAACTTAGACAAGAACGTAAAATTAACATTTGGGCAAAGTTTTAGATTTAATAAAAATAAATCAGATACAACTGAGGAGCTCTCAGATTATTACTTTTCTTCAGATGCCTCTGTAAGTAACAATTATATCAGCAACTCAATAGTTGTTGATAGAAAAGATATCGATATAAAATCTATAAGTATGAATACATATTCTGAAATTTATGATCTTAAATTTAAAATTGATTATGATTACACTTCCGGAAAATATTCAACAATTAACGAACAGGTAGCTGTTGGCGGTGAATACAATTTTAAAAATAATTTCTTCCTTAAGTTTACTGGCACAAAAGATTTAGATACAAATAAAAATATCGGATATCAATACGGATTTCTATACGAGGATAATTGTCTTGGTGTAGATTTAAACTATTACAGAGACTTAACAATTGATAGAGATATAAAAGAAAGTGATGGTTATAGTTTTACAGTCGTATTGAAACCGTTTGGATCAACAAGAAATTATGGGAAAAGTAAAGTTTTTGGCCCTTTGATAAATTAATATGTTTATAAACATTTATAAGTCATTGCTGGTTACATTATTCATTCTTTTCATGCCATATAGTATTATAGCTGAAGATAAAATTGAGCATAAAATTGCAGTATTAGTGAATGAAGATATTATTACATCATATGATATCATTCAGAGATTTAAACTTACAGCAATTATCCAAGATATGAATCTAAATGCTCAGAACACCCAATTAATGGTAAAAAATGTAGTTGATGAATTAATACGTGAGAAAGTAAAGCTTATAAAGATTAATGAGTATGAAATTAAAGCTGAAGATGATGAATATAGAGAATTTGAGGAAAATTTTTTTAAAAGAAATAAGATAAATCAAGATGAAATGTTTAGTTTACTAGAGGAAAATAAGATTAATTACCAAGAATTAAAGCAACTTTTATATAATGAATTGGTTTGGAATAAACTAATTAATGGCTTGTTTTATAGATATGCTTCTGTAAGTGATTTGGAAATAAGTGAATTGGTAAGTAAAAATCCAGGTTTATCAAGTGAACAGGCTGAAAACTTAGTAATCCAGAGGCAACTGGACTTACAAAGTAGTAAACTATTACGTGATATGATGAATGAGGCAACTATTGAATATAAATAGAACTCGCGCTAAGAAATCATTAGGACAAAATTTTATCACTGATAATAATTTTCTGTTAAAAATGAATACTTACATTGAATCATCAATAAATAATGTAATTATTGAAATTGGACCTGGAAAAGGAGCGTTAACCGAGCATTTATTAAAAAAAAAATTTAAAAAACTTTTTCTCATTGAAAAGGATAATGATTTGGCTATCCAACTCAAATTAAAATATGAAAAAATAAAAAACATTTACATTATAAATGACGATGCCTTATCTTTTGATTATAGCATTTTTAAAAATTTAGAAGAAAATGTCATCATATATGGCAATTTACCATTCAATATTTCAACGAAACTTCTTACTGTTTGGATCAGCGATAGTGAATGGCCTTCTTTTTTTGATAAAATGATCTTAATGTTCCAAAAAGAAGTAGCTGATAGAATTATTGCAAGTCATAATAATAAAAAGTATGGTCGGTTGTCTGTTTTAGTGCAATCACGATGTAGTGTAAAAAAATTGCTCAATGTACCAGCATCAATATTTACACCGAAACCAAAAGTTGACGGAGCAATTATTCAGCTAAAACCTATTAACAAATATAATAAAATTAATATCAGTAATCTTGAAAATTTATTAGAACAATCTTTTAGTAGTAGAAGAAAAAAAATTAAAAATACTCTTAAAGAATATAAACAATTACTCACCAAGCTTGATATTGATGAAAACTTACGACCTGAAAATTTGTCTGTTTCAAATTACTGTGACCTAGTTAAATTAATTAGATAAATTTTTTCTTTTTTTATTAATAATTGACTCTACTTCATCAACGCATATTTCTAATTTTTCATTGGTAACAATATAATCGTAATCGTTTTTATGAGCCATCTCTGTTTCGTACTTTTTCATTCGCTTTTCAATCGCCATTTGATTATCGCCAGATGTTTTAGCTCTCAATTTCAGTCTCTGATAAATCGTATCCTTTGATGGAGGAATAATGAAAATAGAAACGATATTTACGAATGATGCATTTTTTAATTGTTTAGCCCCTTGCCAATCAATATCAAACAAAATATCCCTACCATTTTCAAAATGATCCGTTATGTTTTTATATTGAGATCCATAAAAATTTCCAAATACATTAGCATACTCAATATAAGATTTATTTTTAATTCTAATCTTAAACTCTTCCTCTTTTATAAAATTATAATCTACTCCATCTTTTTCATTATCTCTGGCAGGTCTTGTTGTATCTGATATCGATAATGCGATGCTTTTATCTCTCTCAATTAACTTATGACAAACTGAGGTTTTTCCAGCTCCCGAGGGAGACGAAATTACAATGACTATTCTTTTACTGAAATTTGCTTTCATTAAACTTTTCTAAAACAAGAGAAACATTGGTTCCTCCAAAACCAAAAGAATTAGATAAGATATAACTTGTATCATGATCTATTGCCTTTTCTGCAATAAAATCGATTTTTTTTGTTTCGATAGCACTTTCTAAATTCAAGGTATGAGGTAATCTATTATTATTTAAACATAAAATAGAATACACTGCTTCAACGCCACCAGCTGCACCTAATAAGTGTCCTATTTGAGATTTTGTTGAAGAAACTTTAATTTTTCTTTTACAACTCTCAAATATTCGCTCAATAGCTAAAGCCTCAACTTTATCACCTGATGGTGTAGAAGTTCCATGAGCATTAATGTAATCTACTTTATCTGAAGTGATTTTTGCATCATCTAGTGCATTTTTCATTGCTCTATATGCTCCATCCCCTGAGGGTTCAGGCAACGTATAATGATAAGCATCAGACGACATACCATATCCACTAATCTCAGCTAATATACTTGCATTGCGACGGAGCGCATGTTCCATTTCTTCTAAGATAAGAACTGCTGACCCCTCACCCATTACAAATCCATCACGTGCTTCATCAAATGGCCTGGATGCTTTTTGCGGGCTTTCATTAAACTTAGTGCTAAGTGCTTTACATGCAGTAAAGCCCTCAATTCCAATTGGACTTATTGTTGCCTCGGCACCTCCAGTCATCATTATATCAGCCTGACCATGCTGTATTAATCGGAACGATTCTCCTATAGCATGAGCAGATGAAGCGCAGGCAGATACAGTTGAATAGTTTGGACCTTTAAGATTATATTTAATAGACAAATAACCTGCAGACATATTGATTATTCTACCAGTTATAAAAAATGGACTTATTTTTTTTCCTTTATTGAAAGACAAAGACGTATCTTCAATTCCAGGAAGGCCTCCCATGCCCGAACCAATAATACATCCAGAACGAAAAGAATCAGGGTCTTCAATGCTCATTAATTTACTTTGCTGAAAAGCCTCTTCGCCAGCAGCTAAAGAATACTTTATGAATTCGTCTAATTTTTTTATTTCTTTTTTATCAATCCATTCATCTGCAACAAATGAGCCTGCCATTTCCCTGTCTGTGGGGACTTCACAAGCAACTTGACACTTATAATCATTGACATCAAATTTGCTAATTTTTTTTGCACCAGATACTCCTGAAATTAAGTTTCTCCAATTTATGTCTGTTCCACAACCAAGTGGAGTCACTAACCCCATGCCAGTAACTACAACTCTTTTCATTTTTGTAAATTATTTTGTTTCTAAATGCGAAATTGCATCGCCTACAGTAAGTATTGTTTCAGCTTTCTCATCAGGAATTTCCACATCAAAAGCCTCTTCAAATGCCATAACCAACTCTACAGTATCCAAGCTATCTGCCCCGAGATCGTCAATAAATTTTGCATCTTCAGTAATCTTTTCCATATCGTCTATGCCAAGGTGTTCGGCTATAATTTTTTTTACTTTTTCTGCAACGTCACTCATATATACTCCTAAGTATGTTTTTTCATATTTATTACGATATGCATCACATTGTCAAGCCACCATTAACATGAAGCACTTGACCAGTAATATATGATGATTCTTCTGAAGAAAGAAAATAAACAACAGAGGCTATTTCATTAACATCACCTATTCTGCCTAGTGGTATTTTTTCTTCCATCATACTAAGTCTTTTTTTATCAACTGAATCAAGAATTTCAGTTTTTACAAATCCTGGGGCTACGCAATTTACTGTTATTCCTCTTGAGGCCACTTCATTTGCTATTGTCCTTGTAAGACCTTCAATAGCCGATTTCGAAGCTGCATAATTAGACTGTCCTGGATTACCTATTTTAGCTGCATCCGAAGAAATATTTACAATCCTGCCCCACTTTGATTTGATCATATCCTTAATAACTATTTTTGTTAATTTATAATTTGAGTTTAAATTTAAATTTATTACATCGTTCCATTCATCATCCTTCATCCTAAGAAATAGGTTATCTTTAGTTATTCCTGCATTGTTAATTAAAATATTTGTACTTCCATAAAATTCTCTTGATTTTGTTATTAGATCATTAATTTGAACATTATCTGAAAGGTCACATTGTATACTTTTAAAGCGTTTGTCATATTTTTTCTCAAGCAAATTAAGCTTCTCAACATTGGTTCCAGTTGCACATACATTATACCCATTTTCATGGAATACTTTGACTAAAGACTGTCCAATGCCTCCAGTTGCCCCTGTAATTAATACGTTTTTCATAATTTTAGATTCTCTAATTTATCAAAATCTTCTAATTTACTTATTGAAATAGCTGCTAGATCTTTAGATGCTCTCTTAACTAAATTAGTTAGAACGTTACCCGGTCCTATTTCAATAAAATTTTGAACACCATCTTTTATCATATTCTCAACTATTTCTCGCCATCTTACTTTTGAAATTATCTGGTCTATTAATAAGCTAGCAATTTCATTTTCATTACATACCTCACCAGTAACGTTCGAATATAAGGGAACCGTAAAAGAGTTAAATAAATAATTAGATATTTCTTCACTCATTGCTTTAGAAGCACTAGTAATTAATTCACAATGAAATGGAGCGCTTACTGGTAATTTGATAGCTCTCCTTATTCCTAAGTCTTTTGAATTATGTGATATATAGTCAATAGCGGAAATCTCACCACTTAAAACAATTTGACCTAAAGCATTGTCGTTCGCCATAAATATCTTTCCGTATTTTCTTGCATTAATAATTACTTTTGTAGCATCTTGCTCTTTACAGCCTATCAGAGCTATCATTCCTCCAGTTCCAACTGGCATGCTATCTTGCATTGCTTTTGATCTAAATTTGAGAAGTCTCACAGAATCTTCAAATTTCAGACCTTGATTGACAACCAATGCACTGTATTCACCAAGTGAATGTCCAGCAACACAATCATAAGTATTTAGATCTAAAAGATTTTCGTATTTTAATGCTTCAAAAATAGAAATACTTGTGGCCATGATTGCAGGCTGGGAATTTTGAGTTTTGAGAAGTTCTTCTTCTTCACCTGAAAATATTAATTTGGATAAGTTTTTTTCGATGGAATCATCTAATCTTTCATAGATATCACGAGAAACGCTATATTTTGAATAGAAATCCAAACCCATTTTAATATATTGTGAGCCTTGACCTGGGAAAATTAATGCTGTTTTCATTTGAAAAGAATGCTTGCTTAAAAGATGATTATAGAATATTTATTCCATTTTTAACATCAAATACAGATTATAAATGGCCCTATTTGAACATATTATCTTGCTTAGACAGGACTTAAGTTCGACCGATATTGAAAATGCAATAAAAGATCATGAACAAACCCTTGGTGAACTTGAAGGAAACGTCGTATATAAAGAAAGCTGGGGGTTAAGAAGTCTCGCATATCCTATAAAAGAAAATAAAAAAGCATTCTATGAGTTCATGAATATTGAATTGCCGCAAGATAAAATCGATACCCTTAACTCTACACTAAATTTAAATGACAAAATTATTCGTTACCTATCAGTCAAGGTTAAAGTGTTTTGTGAAACGCCAACAGTAATGGTTAAAAATAAGGATTAACATTTTAAAATGAATAAGTTTCCAAAAGATAATGAGATAGTTATTGATTATAAAGATATATCTAGTCTCAGAAAGTTCATATCAGAAAAAGGGAAGATTACACCAAGAAGAATAAGTTATATTCCCATTAAAAAACAAAAAGATCTTGCTAATGCTATTAAGAGAGCAAGATATTTAGCTTTATTGCCTTATACTGGAAAATAATATGCAAATAATTTTGCTTGAAACACTTAATAAACTTGGGAAAGCAGGAGATGTAGTCAGCGTCAAAGATGGATTCGCAAATAATTTTTTAATCCCTCAAAAAAAAGCAATCATAGCTAACAAGAAAAACTTAGTTGATCTTACCTCAAAAATGACTCAAATTAATGAAAATAATTTAAAAAAAATCTCGGAGGCTAATATACTGAAAGACAAATTAGATGGTAAAGAAATAATTATTCAGATGGAAGCTAATGAAGATGGTAATCTTTATGGCAATTTGGGCCCTAGGCAAATCCATGATAAACTAATTAGTGACTTATCTATAGATATTGAGCCAGGTAATATTATTACGGGGAACATTGGTGTTACAGGAAATCATGATGTTACCTTGAGGATTTATGACGATATAGTAGCAACGCTTAAACTTCAGATAACAAAAAAAAACTAGAGCAATCTCAAGGTATATCAAATATTTAAAAGGTGTATTTACTGATAAACCTTATTAATACCCAATATTAACAATATCATATATCTGTTAATATCTTTTTTATAAATTCTGCTGACAGAATAACCAATTTAATATTATGTAAGCAGTACGATGTCTACATCATTTCAATTACAAAACAATCCATTGAAGGAACTACCCCATAATATCGAAGCCGAGCAAGGAATACTCGGTGCAATATTATTAAATAATGAAATTTTCTATGACGTATCAGAAACAATTAATGTTGAGCATTTTTATGAACCAGTTCATAAATTAATCTTTGATGTAATTGGTAAAATGATATCAAAAGGGCAAATAGCCACACCAATTACTCTAAAAAGTTTTTTTGAAGTTGAAAAGAATCTAGAGGAAATCGGTGGATCAAATTATTTAGTAAGACTCGCAAATTCAGCTGTGTCTCTTGATTATGCTAAAAACTATGCACATATTATCTATAATTTAGCTGTTAGAAGGGGTCTTTATGAATTAGGTGGCAGAGTTCAGCATGATGCAATAGAAAGTGAAATTGAAACAAAACCAGAAGACCTTATTGAAGAAGCTGAGAAAAATTTATACCAAATTTCTGAGAAAGGAACCTCGCAAAACAAAGTTCAAACATTTCAAACTTCAGTTGAAGAAGCAATTGAATTAGCAAAAAAAGCATTCGAAAAAGACAGTAGTGTTGTTGGAATTTCTTCTGATTTCACTGATCTAGATGCCAAACTTGGGGGGTTTCACCCCTCAGATTTAATTATAATAGCTGGAAGACCTTCAATGGGAAAAACCTCGCTAGCAACAAACATTGCATTTAATATTGCTAGAAATGCCCATATATCAAAAGATATGGAATCAAGTGTTCTTTTTTTCTCATTAGAAATGTCTTCAGAACAATTAGCCAGAAGAATCTTATCAGAACAAGCAAGGATTAGTTCAAATGATATAAGAAGAGGAAATTTATCTGAAAACGATCTAGATAATTTAGTTTCTGTTTCAAAAGATATCTTAGAGATTCCCCTTTTTATTGATGATACTCCAGCAGTAAACATTGGTACACTATCGTCCAGGGCAAGAAGATTAAAAAGAAAGAATGGCCTAGGTGCAATAGTTATAGACTATTTGCAGCTATTAAGACCTAGTAAAACATCTAGAAATGAATCAAGGGTTTTAGAAATTTCAGAAATAACTCAAGGATTAAAAGCACTTGCAAAAGAATTAAACATTCCGATAATTGCTTTGTCTCAGTTATCAAGACAAGTAGAACAGAGGGAAGATAAAAAGCCACAGTTATCTGACTTAAGGGAGTCAGGATCAATTGAACAGGATTCAGATGTTGTAATGTTTATATATAGAGAAGAATATTACCTTGAAAAAAATGCTCCATCACCCGGAACTGCTGAATACATTGAGTGGCAGCAAAAAATGGACGAGATACATGGTCAAGCTGATTTGCTTATAATGAAACAAAGACATGGACCAACGGGTAATATAAAATTAAGCTTCGATGCAAAGTATACTAGATTTGGAAATTTTATTAGCAAAGATCACACCAACAACTACGAATAATTTTCAAGAATGATTAATGTTGATAAAAATACATTTCTAGACATTAACTTAAAAGCAATCAATAAAAACTATAAGATCATTAAGCAAAACGTTGGTAGAAAATGTATAATTGCGGCTACAGTGAAAGCTAATGCTTATGGATTAGGTGCCAATCAGGTCGTTAACAGTTTAATAAAAAAAGGTTGCAAGTATTTTTTTGTTGCTACCACAAATGAAGCAATTGAATTACGTAAATTAAATAAAAAAATATTTATCTTTATTTTAAATGGATTGGTAACAAATGAATTAAAATATATTCGTAAGTTTAATTTAATCCCCGCTATTAATAACCTTGCGCAATTAAAAAAAATAGAAAAATATCAAAAAGAAAATAATTGTTTTCTTAATATCGCAATTCACTTTGATACTGGAATGTCACGTTTAGGTCTTGATCAAAACGAGTCAAAAAATTTGATAAAATATAAAGCAAAATTGATCAAAAGATCTAAAGTTCGATTAATAATGAGTCATCTATCTTGTGCAGATGATAAAAAATCAAAATTAAACAAAATACAACTAAAAAAATTTAATTTTATTAAATCTTATTTTCCTGATTGTTTGTGTAGTTTGTCTAATTCTGCGGGGATATTACTGGGTAAAAAATATCATTTTGATATGGTAAGGCCTGGAATCTCACTCTATGGTGGCCAATGTCAAATAAACGAAAAAATTAAATATGAAAATGTTGTTTCTATAAAAGCAAAACTAATCCAATTAAGAGAAATATATAAAGATGATACAATAGGATATGGAGCGACTTTTAAGGCAAAATCAAAAATGAAAATTGGCACTCTTGGCTTTGGTTATGCAGACGGTTTTAATCGCCTTTTTTCAAACAACTATAAGATATTACTTGGAGATAAAAAAATTAATTTAGTGGGTAGAGTCTCGATGGATTTGATAACAATCGACTTAACAAACATAAAAACAAAAAAAAATATAATGAATGAAGAATTTGAAATAATTGGAAGCAAGTATTCAATAAATACCATTGCAAAAATAATAAATACTATTCCTTATGAAATTATAACTAATCTAGGCAAAAGATATGAAAGAAGATATATTTCATAACAAATGGAAAAATTTTATTTATCCCTATTCAATAAATACACAAATACTTCTCTAGTCTTTTTATTATTGATAATTTCATTTTTTGCCTATAGTGCAAAAGATTTTCAGCTTGATGCATCATCAGATACTTTAATTTTGGAACAAGACGAAGACCTTAAAAAATATAGATTAGTTATAGATGAATATGGATCAAATGATTTTTTAATTGTTACTTTTACAGATGAAAAAAAAATCCTAACAAAAGATAATTTAAATCAAATAAAATTATTTATTGAAAGAGTTAGTATATTAAATTGGGTTGAAAGTATTCAGTCTATTTTTGATGTTCCATTATTAGAAGTAAATGATCAAAGCCTAACAGACTTAATTAATGAAGTTCTAACAATTGAGTCACCAGGCGTTAATTTGATTGAAGCTGAAAAAGAATTATTAAATAGTCCTATTTTTAAAAACCTCATAATCAGTGAAGATGCATCAAGTACGGCTGTGCTAATTAACTTTCAAAAAGATGTCAAACATGAATTCTTAATTAAAGAAAGAGAAAGGCTTAGAAATTTATATGAACCCTCAAAAGAGGATATAAATAATTTAAAAAGAATTAATTTAGATTATCAGATAAGTAAAAAAAATTTTGATGAAAAGCGTCATAATAATATTGGCGAAATAAGGAAGATAATAAATACATTTGAAAATAGTCTAGATATGCACCTCGGTGGTGTATCCATGATTGCAGACGATACAATAACGTATGTAAAAAATGATATAGTCGTATTTGGGTTTGGTGCTCTCGTTTTTATTTTAGCGGTCCTATTCATAGTCTTTAGAAATCCACTATGGATGCTAGCGTGTATTTCTAATTGCTTAGCTTCATTAATTGTGATGATAGGTACTGTGTCTTTAATGGATTGGAAAGTAACTGTTATTTCGTCAAACTTTATAATGTTGATTCTAATTTTATCCCTGTCAATGACTGTACATATCGTAGTTAGATATAGGCAGTTCATAATGCAAGATAATGAAAGATCTATTAAGCATGCTCTTTTGCTGACGATTAAAAACATGTATAAGCCATGTCTATTTGCAGCATTGACAACTATTTTTGCATTTGCGACTCTCTACACAAGTGGGATAAAGCCAGTTATGGATTTTGGTCTAATGATGTGTGTTGGCTTAATAATAACTTACATTACAAGTTTTTCATTTTTGCCGGTTGTTATATTTCTTCTTAATCTTAATGCACCAAACCATACTTACTTTAATCAAAAAGAAAGTATACTTACATATTTAGCAATAAAATCTCCTAATATTTTATTGACTCTATTTATATTTATTTTTTGCTTAGGAATATACGGTGTCACTAAATTAAAGGTTGAAAATAGTTTTGTTGATTATTTTAAAAAAGAAACTGAAATCTATAAAGGTATGAAATTAATTGATGATAAACTTGGCGGAACAACTCCGTTGGATGTAGTAATAAACTTTAATTCATTAGCGAAAGATACAATTGAGGAAGATTTTGAAGATGATTTCCTTGATTTTGGTATTGAATATGATCCTGCTGATTATTGGTTTACTGAAGAAAAAGTTAATGTTATTAAGAATATTCATGATCACCTAGAGCAATATTCTTTTGCTGGCAAGGTTTTATCTCTTGCTTCTATAGTGAGGACGGCTGAAAAACTTAACGCAAATAAAGAATTTGATACTCTTGAACTTTCCGTTCTCTATAAAAAATTGCCAAATAACCTTAAAGATCAGATCATCAAACCGTATGTATTACTAGATAAAAATCAGGCAAGAATTACCATGAGAATTATTGATACACACCCTGAACTAAATAGATCGCTTTTTATCAAAGATCTTAATAACTATATAAATATTAATTACTCTAATACAAATATTGATGTTTCAACTACGGGAATCTTGATTCTATATAATAATATGCTTCAAAGTCTGTTTGACTCCCAAATAAAAACATTATCTATAGTTCTCCTTGGTATCTTTTTAATGTTATTTTTATTATTTAAATCTCTAAAAACTGCTTTAGCGGCAATTACACCTAATCTGATTGCTTGCTTTGTAATACTTGGAACAATGGGACTATTATCTATTCCTCTTGATCTAATGACAATCACAATTGCTGCAATTACTATCGGAATTGCTGTAGATAATTGCATACACTATATTTACAGGTACCGAGAGTATATATCGTTAAATAATGGCAATCACGATGAGGCTTTAATCAAGTGCAATGAGACTGTTGGCGTGGCGATCAAAAACACTTCATATACTATAATTGCTGGATTTTCTATTTTGATATTTTCAAACTTCTACCCAACTATTTATTTTGGTATATTTACTGCGCTTGCAATGCTTGTTGCACTTTTTGGAAGTCTTACACTATTGCCAGTTCTACTAAAAAAACTTAATTGAAGAAAATAATGAATTTAGATCTTGCTCAGTTATTGAATCCTTACGATCTGATTTTTCTCTTATTTATCTTAGTTTCTTTTATATTTGGAGTAAAAAATGGATTAATTAAAAGCTTATTAAATCTCATAAAATGGATAGTTATCTTTTATTTAATAAAAAACTGTTTTGATATTTTAAGGCCGTTCTTTGACCAATATATACTAAATCAATCTCTTTCTGATATACTGATATTTTTCTTCACTTTAATTACAGCTTATATCTTAATATCATTTATAAATCGTATGATTATTGGAATATTACAACCTAGAAAATCTCTTTTTATTGACATGTCCTTCGGTGGTGTTCTTGGTATTTTACGAGGATATATTATTTTTATTCTTATGATTTTTTTTATAAACAGCAATTTTTCCTCTAATTTAATACCAGAGATTATCAAATCGGGTACTTTTCAAGAGATAGTAAATTATGGGGTAGATCTACTTGATCAAATGCCAAGGAATATTAATGAAATTTAATTCAATACATTAAGCTATGAAAACACTTAACTGCCTGGTAACAGGTGCGTCCTCAGGTATAGGAAAAGAGATTTCAATAAAGTTATCTACCTATGCAAAACATATATACATATGTTCTCGAAACGTAAAACAACTTGAAATTGTTCACGATGAAATAATTGAAAATAATTGTGAGTGTACAATTGTTCCTTTAGATTTATGTGATGAAAATGTAATAGAGAATTTAGCTAAACAAATACAAGTCAAAGATACTTCCTTAGACATATTAGTTCTCTCGGCAGGAATAATTAACCAACTTTCTCCTGTTGAGTCAATTGATATAGAGAATTTTAAGAGTATTATAAACTTAAATTTCTTATCAAGTTTTAGAATGATAAAGAGTTTTCATTCGTTGCTCAAAAATTCAAATAATGCCTATATAGCTGCAGTATCTTCACTAAAAGACCCTTCAAAAGAATATTACTGGGGCATTTATCAGCCTATTATGACAGCGTTAAATGATCTTTTATTAACCTATTCAAAAGAAAACAAAGGTACAAATATTAAAACAAATATTTTTTGTCCTCTTGCTGTTAATACAAAACTTAGAGATATCATAATGCCTGGTGAAGATAAAACCAAGATAAGTGATCCAAGAGATGTAGCTGCTAAAATTGTAAATTATATTTTAGAGGTAGATGGAACAGGCAAAATAATCGAAATCACCTGACATATGGATTTTTTGAAGTTTTGAAATCATACAAAATTGGAACACCATCAAGTTTGAAATAGCTTCTAAAAGAATTATCAAAAAATTTTTGAAATAATTGCGGTGGTTTTTTATGAATATTTATAAATATTTTAAACTTTGGAATTTTACTTTCTAATTGAACAATATATTTAGGTTTTATTTCTATTTTATTAAATCTTGGCAATGTTGATTTTTTGTTTAAATTATTAATAAACTTGTTTAGATGCTGTTTATTAATTTTTAGTGATATAAGTTCTTTTTTTTGTATAATTTCTTTTAAAACACTTGATATTCTTGTGTTATTTTTTGCGGAAATAAAATCAATGTTGATCAATTTATGTTTACTATAATTATTACGTAGATGTTTTTTGATGTTTAATTGATATCTTCGTTTATCATCAAGAATATCAACTTTATTAAATAAAAAAAATAGAATTTTATTTTTGTTTAATGCTAAATCTGCGAGACGAAAATCTTGTCTTGTTATACTTTCCAGTGAGTCGATTAAAAGTATGATAACATCAACATTATTTATTATTTTTATGACTTCTGAATTTCGAGCCAATTCATTCTCTTCTTTCACTTTGCTTCTTCTACGCAGCCCGGGCGTATCAACGATAACAAATTCAAAATTTTTGTGGATGAATTTTTGTTTAATGAGAGATTTTGTTAAGCCATATTCATCGCCAACAGGTGAAATATATTCACCAAGCAATGTATTAAATAAAGTTGATTTTCCAGAATTTGGCTTTCCAATAATGCCTAAATTAATATTACTTAAATTCATAAACGTTGGAGTTTTCGTCAGACAAATAAATTGAGTTAGACAGGATTACAGGTGGGACTAATGCACCTTTAACTCCAATTGACTCAGATAAAAGTATTTCGCCTGTGATAGGTGAAACTACTTTTAACTCACCAAAATATGAAATATTATAAATTAAATTATTTATTAAATAAGGGCCAAGCCAGAGATTTAAATTTTCTGCCTTTTGACCTTTTCTATACTTTGATAGTTCAGTAATCCAATAAATTTCTGAACTATCTTTATTCAAACAAATTAATTTTCCATCTTCATTTATAACATAGATTTGGTTACCTGATATAATTGGAGTTCTGTATCCAGATAAATCTCTTGCCCAATTTCTTTGTCCGTTAGTTGCATTGACCGAAACAAGTTTTCCATTTGAGCTCAATGAATAGATAGTATTATTTGATACTACCGGACTTGCAGAAATGTCATTAATGTCAAAGTTGCTTACCATTGATATTTTTGAAACACTTTCTGACCAGATTGGTTGACCTGTATCATAGATAAAAGCTACCAGCTCTCCACTACTAAATGGGGCAATAATTGTATTTTCAAATGCTACTGGAGATGAAGTGAATAAATTTTTCTTTGTTTCAGAAATTGTTTGAAAAGACCAATTAATATTTCCAGTAATCAAATCAATCGAAAAAATTCTGTTATCAGCTGAAATAAAGAATATGTATCCTCTATATATTAGTGGTGGAGATAAAATTGGATATTCTATTTTTTTTGACCAGAGTTCTTTACCATCATCAGCGTTCAGCAATTTTATTTGGCCGTATCCATCTACAAATACTAATTGATTATCAAAATAAGCAATTCCACCCCTAACAATCTCATATTTTTTTATTCCCTCAATTCTAACATCTATTTTGAACAATGTTTTTTCTGTTAAGGTGTCTACACATTCAATATACCCCTCGCTTAACACATGGCATAGATTATCATTAAAAAATACAGGTTGTATGATATTAACTGGCCCTTTTTTACCCGAAATAATTTTTGATTTGTCATTGAATGAAGCTTCTGTGTAAATATTATCTAGATCATTTGATGGATTCAAAAAATGCTGAGACCAAAAAAATACCTCTTTTGGTTGATCTATAAAAATGTTACCAGGATCAAGATTTAAAGTTTCAGAGATTTCTGCACTATAGCTTAAAACAGGAAAGCCACTGGTGGTTTCATTGACTTCTTCATTCCCAGAGCATGAAATAAGAAAAAATGATATAAATAATAATATGTATGATTTGTTGAGCATACTAATTTATTATTTCAATAAACTTGTTAGCTCTTATCTTGATCTCAACAGGAACATCTGGCGTATCTATTAAATACTGGAAATTTTTTTTACTTTCTTCATTTTTTCCGAGAATAAGTTTTTTAAATGAGATAAGTTCATTGAATAGATATTTGAAGTTACTTTCACGAATCCTTTCATCAGTAAGATAGCTCATAAATTCTTCTTCACTAGAATTATCAATTTTTAGCAAAAGTAAAAAATATGTTGCTAAATCCGCAATTATTGGATCATATTTTTTATCGTCAGTTAATTTTTCTAAATCAAGCAAACCATCTTTAATATTGCCATTTTCTACCTTTAAATTCGCAATTTTTAATTCTGCTATACTTGATATATAGTTGTTGTCAGCATTAATAAGCTCATCTAATAAAGTATATTGTTCTGATATATTTTTACTGTTTGTAGCTTTAATATATGTTTCAATAAGTTTTTCATTTTTTGATTTATCAATTGAAACTATTACTTGATATCCAATAACTGACCCTATTATTATCACTAGAGTCAGAATTGAATATAGACCGTATTTTTTAAAAAGATTAGACAGTTTTTCTTTTCTTAAATCTTCATCGACCTGTCTTAAAATATCGCTCATTGATCTTTACTGTTATTACTTACGATCTGTGGATGCATATGATAAATATGCTCTGATGAGGGAAAAGTTCTATTTTTAACTTCCTCGGCATACTTACTTACTACTTTCTTAATAGTGTTGTCTAAATCAACATATTTTTTGACAAATTTTGGCGCAACGTTTGTTAGTCCTAACATATCTTCTGTTACTAATATTTGGCCATCACAACTTGGAGAAGCTCCTATTCCAATCGTAGGAATGTTTAAGATTGAGGTAATCTCAGCAGCTAAAGGTTCAGCCATTCCCTCCAAAACTACTGAAAATGCTCCAGCTTCTTCAACAGCAATTGCATCATCAATATATTTTTGCCATTCAGATTTTACTTTTCCTCGCACTTTGTAGCCCCCGTCAATCAAAATGCTTTGAGGCTGAAGGCCTATATGACCCATGACAGGAATTGAGCTTTTAGTAAGATGTTCTATTGTTTTAGAAATTTTTTGACCCCCTTCAAGCTTGACTCCATTACAATTTGTTTCTTTCATCACACGAGCTGCATTAATAAATGCTTTTTCAACAGAATCTTCATAGGTTCCAAATGGCATATCAACAATTACACATGATTTTATTGAAGCTCCAACTACAGATTTTGCATGGTTAATCATATGATCAAGTGTAACTTGAAGTGTATTCTCATAATCGTAAAGAACCATGCCAAGCGAATCTCCAACCAGCATTAAGTCAACCTTTTCATCAATAGCTCTAGCAATTGGTGCAGTGTATGCGGTCAGACATACGATTGGAGACTTTCCTTTGCGAGATTTTATATCATTTGCTGATTTTCTTAACATGGGATCGGTTTATACTTGATAAATTAGAAAAATTCTAGGAAAAGCTTAGTTTTTATAGCTATCCCTCTAATTCACTATCAATTAATACGGCTATTAGAAGAGCAGGTTCAGAGCCATTATTTACCCATGCGTGATTTGTACCACGCTGTACTACAACATCAAAAGGGTTAATTCTTACCTCTTCTTCATCTAAAATTAAAGTTACGTCTCCTTTTAACAGAATAATGTAATCAATTGTTTTAGTTTTGTGCATCGCTGGATGTTTTGTTATATCAACTCGGTGATGTGCTGCATCAATACGGCTGAAGGCTTCCTCAGCCATTTTGTTTAGCCCCTCAATTGGAACACCTTTAGGAGTTGGCATTATTTGAAAATACCTAAATTTAGAACCTCCTTGAGGCGGAGATAAAATTATATCGCTATCAGCTCTGTCCTCACTGCTGTTTGTATCAATAATATTTCCGTCTTCATTCCATATTTCGAATAGACCTCCAATTTCTTCTCCGATGGAGCGTGCTGGTGGACCGTCAATTTTAATTACAGATTTACCATTTTCATTATGTCCTGTAACAATTCTTCTCACTTAATGATCTCCTTTATTTTAATCCCTTCTTACATTTGGAATTATTTCCTCTTGATAACCTTCTTTGAAGGTTGCTTGATCACCATAAATTTCAGTTTCAAACCATTCGACGAATTCTTTTGATTTTATACCCTTCCAATATTTCCAGGTTGACTGTGCGATAGGCGCCTTCATGGTGCCTAATTTCAACATATGCATTCTCATTTTCAAATGTGTTTCATCAACAAAGCCTTTTTCAACTTTTTCATAGGTATCAAAAATATCCACAAGTAAAGCATTTACATATACTGCCACTCTCCATTTATCAGCATTATCTAATTCGCCTGCTGCCCAATCTTTTGAGAGAAAATTACTAAATTCTCTATCTTTTGATGTATTAAAATATCTCTCATACATTCTATGAGTTAAAGAGTGTCCAAATTGTGCTTTTGTTATTTCATTTTGCTGATGTATTTGTATTCCCAAATAAATAACAGAAACAACTACACCAAATGCTGCGACCATTTGAACAATAATTATTGCTGTTTCAGTGCTCATAGATACAAACTATACATTATTATGTTATTGTGGCAAAAACTTTGCTAAAATCCATTTATAAAAAAATTTAATAATTAACTTTTAGTTGTAGCAAATGCTTCCAAGGCTTTTTGTCTTGACGTACCAATCTCAACAATTGGCATTGGATAATTTTCACCAAGTTTAACGTTTGCTAAGTCTAAGACGTCTTCAGGTGCCTCCCAAGGATTAAATAAATACTTGTTTGGCATATCTCTAAGTTCAGGAATATATTTTTTTGTATATTTACCATCTGGATCAAATTTCTGCCCCTGCATAACTGGATTGAATATTCTAAAATATGGAGCTGCATCAGCTCCTGAGCCTGCAATCCATTGCCATCCTGCACTATTATTAGCAAGGTCTGCATCAACTAAACAATCCCAGAACCATCTTTCACCGTGGTTCCAGTGTAATAATAAATTTTTGACTAAAAATGACCCCACAACCATCCTCAAACGATTGTGCATATAGCCAGTCTGCCATAATTCCCTCATGCCAGCGTCTACTATTGGATAACCTGTTAGTCCTTTTTGCCACTTTTTTAGTGCATCTTTATTTTTATCCCAAGGAAATTTATCAAACTTCTTTTGTAGATTTTCTTTTGGTAAGGTTGGAAAATGATATAAAAGGTTGAATGAAAACTCCCTCCATCCAAGTTCACTTAAAAAATGATCCAAATCTTTTTTTATTTCTTTTTTGCCTTCTTGGGTTTTTGATCGATACCATACTTGGTTGGGTGATACCTCTCCAAAATGTAAATGTGGTGAAAGTTGCGAGACATTGTTTCCAGATGGAAAATTCCTACCATCTTTATAGTTAGCAAGACCTTTTTTTATGAAGATATCAATTTTATTGTTTGCGCCTTTCTCTCCTGGTGTCCAAAGTTTTTCCATTTCGTCATACCAATTGTTTTCTGGCATTAGTTCTAGATCATCTATACTAATACTATTCGTCTTATCCAAGAGTAGATTGTCTAACTTGGGTTTTTGTATTGGAGTTCTTGGCATTTCGGAATTCAAACAACCTTTTCTGTAGTAAGGAGTAAATACTTTATAAGGAGTGCCATCATTTTTTAATACATTCCATGGTTCCCAAAGAAGAGATCCATTAAACGTGTTTACACTCATTTTCTTATCTTCAAAATAACTTTTGATTTGTTTATCTCTTTTTATTCGCCAAGGTTCATAACATCTATTCCAGAATATCTCTTTAACATTATAAGTTTCAGTAATTTTAATAAGGATTTTCTTTGGATCGCCTTTATAGAGACTCAAATTATCATCTAATGATTTTTTTAGAGCAATTAATGAATGATGAAGCCACCATTTACTCGCAGAGCCATTAACATGTTCTTTCGAGTTTTCAGTATCAAATATAAAAATTGGTAATGTCGCGCCATTTTTGATCGAATTATATAATCCTGGATTATCTAATAGACGCAAATCTTGTCTGAACCAGAAGATGTTAATATCCTTTTTAGGCATTAATTAGAATATAGTCTAAATAATTAAGCTTTCCATACTATGAAAATTTATTGAATCTTATATTCAAAGTTTTGAGTTGTTGGGTTATGCCCCAATAATTTAGCCCCATTTCTTATATGATAGTGTGTTGCCATGGGAGTTAGAGGTGAAAGTGTGACTATTCTTTTGTATCCCATTTCCTTACCAAATTTTAAAGCCTCTTCCATGATTTTGCGTCCCGCCCCTTTTTTACGAGACCATACTGTGTAAGCAATAATTGTATCCGCATTTTGCTCATAAACTGCCAATCGGCTCATCAAATCTAATTCTCTTACTGAATGAGGAACGTCCTTAGTAAACGCCAAACACATAATACCCTCTATTTGATTATTGTATTCTAGACCATAAATTTTTCTATCGTGTGAGGTTCTCCATTTTACATCAAGTTCAGGTCTTACGGGATCTTCAGTCACATCAATATTATCTAATTCAATAAATTTAGATGTCTTAATCCAACTGAAATCGGTTAAATTAAAGTTAAATATTGATTTAAAAAAATTTAATATTTTTTGAAAAAGATTATTCATTAATTAATTAATTTTATAAAGCCATTACCCTGGCTCAGTTACTCCTATCATTTTAGTGTCAGCCTTAAAAGGCAAAATATTATCTTGATTCATAAAAGTAGGCAGATCCTTAGTATACCAATTGATTATGATCTTCTTGTTATTATGGTATTTAATACAAAGTTATCACCCGCTCCTTTTTTAAAGTAATCAAAAAAAATTTTTGGTTCGATAATTGGTGACTCTGGAGTATGAACTCCATTTTTATAAATTTTACCATCAATAAACAATTGGACACCCGCTATCAGAGGTAAAGAGGTTGCTTCACCCATAGAAAAATTATTAATATCACCATCAATTGTTACTCCAATTGATGTGAATTTATTTCCTTTTAGACCTTCTGCATAACCATAAATGCTAGGAAGATTTTCTTTTTTATAATCTACCATATCTGAACCATTTAGACTATCAAGCCAAGTCAAAATTCTTGCAGCAAAATTTTTGGTAATAATTTTTATATTTATTAAAAATCTAATAATTTTTAAAATTGCTATAAAATTACTCTCAATACCATGCACTAAATTATAAGATTCTTTAATATCTTGGTAGTTATTAGGAAATGTTATGGCCTCTGGGTGTCCAAAAATATATGTGCTTCTTTTCCCAATATCAGGATAATCAACCTTGATTTCTTCAAGAGGTTTTGCCATTTCAAAATTTCCATTTTTAAAAATTTTAACCTCTCCAATCATTTGCTCTATGCCATGTACCATTGCAGCACTAACTCCAGATTGAGATGAATCACGTTCTGGTTTTACAGCAGACATATCCCAGCCTGTATAAACTTTTCTAACTTCATCGAGTTCAGATATTGCTATATGAGCCAATATATTTGTTAGTCCTGGACTTGCTCCAAGGCCTATAATAGCTGTGATATTTGCCTTTTTTGCATCTTCATTCATTTGAAGCATCTTTTCAGTTGGCTCCCAATCGTCGCAGATATCAAAGTAGTGTGTATTAGTCTGAATTGCAGCTTTGAGTATGGTTTCTCCAAATAAAAAGAATGGGCCAGTCGTATTTACTACAATATCAACTTTTGACATTTTCGATTTCAAGGTTTCAAAGTCTCTGATATCTAATTTTAAACCTTCAACTCTATTGTCAAAATGTGAAGCAAACTTTTTTGCCGATAAAGAGTTAACGTCTGCTACATAAATCTTTTTAATCTGACTTATGTTGTGTAAGTATTGAACTGCATATCTTCCCATGCCACCACTTCCACCTAGTGCTAGGACCTTCATAAATTACTCCCACTCAATAGTGCCAGTTTGTAAAAGCCTTGCATAACAATGCTCACAAGGGCTATTTTTAAAGTGTGTAAGTTTTGTGTAAGTTTTCATTCATATAAGAGGTACGTTTTAGAATTATTCAAATTATTTTTATTCTGACTGTCTTTTACATTAAATAACTAAAGATGTTCATGAAATTATTTTATTCTTTTCATTATCAACAATAACAGGACTTTCATAGTATTCAATTTCTGGTTTAGAAAATCGTTCTGTTATCCACTTAATTCTATCTTCAGTAAACCATCTTTTAGCATTCTCTATAGTTGAAAAAGTATATACTCCCCCAGCAAAACCATTTTCAGTATCCGCTATATAGTTTTTTCTTAAAAGGCCTTCTACATCTACATATAATACAGAGGTTTCAATAAATTTTTCTTTAAGAGTTTTTATGTTAAGTTCATCAGATATTTTAAATTTAACGAGTACTGTAATCATTACTTTCTCCTAATATTAAAGAATTAAATATTTTATTTTAAAGAGCATCTTTCTTATTCCCACTCAATAGTTCCAGGCGGTTTTGAAGTAGTATCATATACCACTCTATTTATCCCCTTAACCTCATTTATTATCCTTGTTGAAACTTTACTCAAAAATTCACCTTTAAAAGGATAAAAATCTGCAGTCATTCCATCAACAGACGTAACAGCTCTTAATCCGCAGACTTGTTCATATGATCTATGATCACCCATAACGCCAACAGTTTTAATTGGCATCAAGACTGCAAATGCTTGCCAAATTTTTTCGTATAAACCTGCTTCTTTAATTTCTTCGATATATATATCATCGGCCTCTTGTAAAATCTTTACTCTATCTGCTGTTACCTCACCAAGTATTCTTATTCCCAATCCGGGGCCTGGAAATGGGTGTCTGTTAATGAATTTTTTTGGAAGTCTCATCTCTAGCCCTAATTTTCTAACTTCATCCTTAAAAAGTTCTCTTAAAGGCTCAACAAGTTTAAGTTTCATTCTTTTTGGTAACCCACCGACATTATGATGAGATTTTATGACTGATGTCGGACCACCATGATAGCTCTGACTTTCGATTACATCAGGATAAATAGTTCCTTGAGCTAAATATTTAGCGCGTTTTATTTTGTTTGCCTCTTGGTTAAATATTTTAATAAAAAGATTACCTATTATTTTTCTCTTTTTTTCTGGATCTGTGGCACCTTTAAGGGCTTTTATAAATGTCTTTCTTGAATCTTTAACAATTAAGCGAGATTTAAAATGTTTTTTAAACATTTTTACTACCTCCTTTGTTTCATTTAGTCTCATTAAACCCGTATCAACATAAATGCATGTTAATTGCTTATTTATGGATTTTGAAATTATAGCTGCAGTAACAGTACTATCCACTCCGCCCGACAATCCACAAATTACCTGATCCTTGTGAACTGAATGTTTAATTTCAGTAAGTTGATTTCTTAAATGATTTTTCATGCTCCAGTTTCTTTTTACCTTACAAATTTTAAATATAAAATTTTCGATTATCTTATGACCATTAGGTGTATGGACAACTTCAGGATGAAATTGTAAACCATAATATGATTTTTTTTTATTCTCAACTGCTGCAAACTTAGTATTTGAACTTGATGCAATGCTTTTAAAATCTCTTGGCAGACTAATAACCTTATCACCGTGGCTCATCCAGACGTAATTCGAGTTCATTCCTTTTCTAAATCCTGAAAATAAAACACTTTTTTTTGATGGCTTTATAAGTGTTTTACCAAATTCTCTTTTTTTTGAAATTTTAACTTTCCCACCAAGTTGGTAACATAATAATTGCATGCCATAACAAATTCCCAATATTGGAATATTTAAATTTAATATTCTTTTATCAATTTTTGGGGTATTTGATTTATGAACGCTTGCTGGACCCCCAGAGAAAACTATTCCTGAACAACCTCTTTTAATTATATGCTTATAAAGTGATTTGCTTGAAACAATTTCACAATAGACCCCAGCTTCTCTTACTCTTCTTGCTATTAACTGTGTTACCTGAGATCCAAAATCAACAATAAATATCATTATTTATTCCGCTAAATCTTTTAATTTGATAATTTCTTCGCATGAGGTTTCACATAATATTTCAAGATTAGATATTTGCTCAGCGTATTGCTCAATTAGTCCCAACTCATAAGACACTTTCCCTATTAAATAATTAAGCTCAAGATTATGTGGAATAAGCGTAAAGGCAATTTCATAATATTTAAGAGCATTATTCTGATCCTCTAAGCCTTCATATGATTTGCCTAACAAAATATAAGATCCAGATGATTTTGGATTAAAAACAATATCTTTTTCCAAATACCTTATTGCTTTTTCAAAATTTTCTTCATTGAAATCATTTATCGCTGATGTGTAAAAACTATTTGTGGCAAATAGAATTGTTGGCAAAATATAAATGACTATTACCAATATTATTTTCATTACAGGTTTATATATTTGTCGGATAATTTGGTGACTCTCTTGTAATATCGACATCATGTACATGGCTTTCTTTGAGACCTGCTCCAGTAATTTCTACGAACTTAACATTCTTTTTAAATTCTACTATATCTTTTGAACCAGTGTATCCCATTGATGCTTTTAGGCCTCCAATAAGCTGGTATATGATAGGCGATATAGGTCCTTTGTAAGGAACTCTTCCCTCGATTCCCTCCGGAACATGTTTATTACTCTCAGTTATTTCTTCTTGAAAGTACCTATCTGCTGATCCCCTGGCCATAGCGCCAAGCGATCCCATTCCTCTGTATGATTTATAGCTTCTTCCCTTAAATAAATATACCTCACCAGGAGACTCGTCAGTTCCAGCAAAGAGTGAACCAATCATAACCCCGTTTGCTCCTGCTCCTAAGGCTTTTGCTATATCACCAGAATATTTAATTCCACCATCTGCAATTATCGGCACTCTTTTTTTTGCTGCAGTTTCAGCACAATCTAAAATTGCTGAAAATTGCGGTACACCAATTCCAGCTACTACTCTAGTGGTACAAATTGATCCTGGGCCTATTCCAATTTTCACACAATCAGCTCCTTGATCAATAAGCTCTTCGGTAGCTTCGTTTGTAGCAACATTTCCAACAATCACATCTGTTGAGAATTTTGATTTTATTTCTTTTAAGGTGCTGATAACTTTTTCTGAATGACCGTGTGCAGTATCTATTACAAGAACATCTACACCAGCATCAACCAGTTGTTCTGCTCTATGAATTGCTTCTTCACCAACTCCAATTGCTGCTCCAACGATTAACCTACCTTTTTGATCTTTCGAAGCATTAGGATGAAGCTGACTTTTTTCTATGTCTTTAACAGTAATTAAACCAATACATTTGCCCTTATCATCGACAACTAACAATTTTTCAATTCTATGCTTGTGTAATAATTTTTGGGCATCATCTGTTGAAATGCCATCTTTGACAGTGACTAAATTTTCACTAGTCATTAATTCACTTATTTTCTGAGACATATTGGTTGCAAATCGTACGTCCCTATTTGTAAGAATACCTAATAATTTGTCATCTACGTCAACAACAGGTATGCCTGAAATCTCATTGACTTTCATTAATTCTAGAGCGTCAGCTAACGTTGCCGATGGTAGTATCGTTAGTGGATCAATTACCATTCCGGTTTCAAATTTTTTTACTTTTGAAACATTCTGTGATTGTTCATCTATGGACATATTTTTATGTAATACCCCCATTCCACCAGACTGGGCAATTGCAATAGCTAACCTATATTCAGTTACTGTATCCATTGCGGAAGATATAAGAGGAACACCCAATGAGATATTAGAAGTAATTTTTGTAAAAGTGCTTACATCTGAAGGAAGCACAGAAGATCGCGCAGGCTTAATAAGAACGTCGTCAAATGAGAGAGATCTTTTAATACTGGAGTGCTCCATCTCTGAGAAATAAATTATTTATTAATTTATGTCAATCAATAGGTGATTTTTTTTCAAGGCAAATCAAGTATATTTCACTCGACTCTTTGCGGCTTGACTTAGGCTTGAAGGAAGTCACTTTTTTAAAATGTTTTTTACAAGTTAGTATAACTTCTGAAATATCACCTGTTCTAAAATATTTTGAAACCATGTTTCCACCTGGATTCAATTCTTTTAGGGCAAAATCAACAACATTTTCCAATAATTCAAGCGAAAGCAAAAAATCTGACGATTTATTACCAGATAAATTTGGTGATATATCTGACACTATCAGATCAAATTTGTCATATTTGGCTAATATTTCTGAGCATTCATCAGACAAGAAATCGGCTTTATATACATCCACATTCCTTATGGGACTCATATCTAATAGATCTAAAGCCACTATCTTTTTAAGATTTTTTCCGCGAAGTTTTAAAACTTCGCTCCAACTGCCAGGAGCAGATCCAATATCTAAAGCTTTTTCTAAGCCATCAATAAGTTTATATTTTTCAATAATTTCAATTAACTTATAAGCCGCTCGAGATCTAAAATTATCTTTAGAGGACTTAATTACATACTCATCCTCTAAATGTCTTTTAAGCCATTTTTTGCTCTTATCTGAAAAAGACTTATTTTTAATTTTCATAAAATTGTTATTTATCAATAATTTATAGCTGAAAAAAACTTAATTGATAACTTAAAGATTCAAACTATATCATATTGATATAGGTATTGATTATATATATCATTCTGATATATATACGCTCTTTTTTAGGACAAAAATGAAACACATAATACACATTGTACTTATTTTCTTATTGTTAAATGTCTCTGTTCAGGCATTGAGTATTAAGGAGGCAGTTAATGACTCACTATCAAATAATTTATCACTAAAGATTGAAGCTATAAATGTAGATATGGCTAAAGAAGATTACCTTCAATCAACAACAGATTATTTTCCAACAATAACTTTGAGTGGCAGTTTATCTGAAAATGACTACTCCAACATTAAAAGTCAGTCTGGAATTGTTACAAGTAGTTACGAGTTATCACCTAGCAGTAAATCAATTGTCCTATCACAAAATATATTTAGTGGTTTCGCTCGAATTTATAATTCACTTTCCACAAAGGAACAATTACACATTCAAAGTCTTACTCAATCAAAAGTTACACAGGACATAATATTAGAAACAATAGACGCATACTATAATGTATTGCTTGCGCAAAAGGTAGTTCAATCAAATAAAGATAACTTTAATTCGGTGAATGAGAGGTTTAATGCAACAAGCAAGGAGTTCGAGGTTGGATTAGCATCTAAGACTGATGTTGCACAGTCAGATGCATTTCTTAATAATGCAAAAATTAATCTTCTAGATGCAAAAATAAATTTAAAAAATTCTATGAATTCCTTTTATAATTTAATTGGAACTAAACCAAACAATTTAACATTTTCTGAAATTAATTCAGAGGCTCCTGATACATTTGAAAGGTATAGAGAATTAGTTATTTCAAATAATTATACAATCAGAATAGTGAACTCAACACTTGATGTTTACAACGCAAATATTGGAATAGCTAGGTCAGCATTGTTACCACAAATTAATCTTACGGCCTCAAAAACTGAGCTTGAAGAATATTCTACAACTATAGATGAACTTACAAATGAAGAATTGCAAGCAACAGTCACATGGCCAATTTTTAAATCAGGAAAATCTCTGTCTAATGTGAGAAAAGCAAAAAAACAAAAAAACAGTCAAATAATTCTTATACAAAAAACAACAAATGAAACGCTTTCACTGGCAGAGAACATATGGGAAAACTATCTTATTACTGACGAAACAGTCGAAGCGGCTAAATTGAATTTTTTAGCCAATAAAACTGCATATGAAGGCACTGTAATAGAAGAAGAAGTAGGAGAAAGAAGCGTCCTCGATGTACTAACAGCAAGACAAAGTCTGCTTAATTCAGAAATCAAGTACTTCCAAGAGCAAAAAGACCGTGAAATCACAAAAGCTCAAGTAATGTATATGTCTGGTATTCTAAATTTGTCATCACTAGGAATAAATTAATATGCAAAAAGAAACACTTTGTCTAGGACTTCTATCGCTAGGACCAAGATCCGGCTATGAGATCAAACAAATGTTTGAAGGGCCTTTATCAGACTTTTATAGCTTAAGCTTTGGAACTATCTACCCAACCCTAAACAGCTTACAAGCGGATAAATATGTATCCTGCAAGCAACATTCTCAAAGTAAAAAACCAGACAAAAAAGTCTACACAATAACTAAAAAGGGAATGGACCTAATGAAAGACAATTTGCTTAGTGATGCATCTTCTTACATTCGATCAGGAAATTTTGGAGACCAAATTAAGTCTGAATTTTTTCTACTGTTATTATTTTCAAAATATTTACCGAACGAAACTATGAATACTGTTTTAAATGAACGTGTTTTATATTTGAAACAAAAGCTTGAACAATTCAAATATGATGGTCCTGTTCCAGGAAATTTAGACGCAATAAGAAACGAAAAATCAGTTTCATTTATCAGAGGACTTGCATCAACATTAATTGAAACAGGATTGAATTACATAGAAAAAAATAGACACCTGCTCAAGGAAAAAACTAAATAAATAATATCGAGGTACAAATATGAGATTTTTATACAGTAACTATATGATAGCTTTCTATATACTCGCTGCAGTGCTCATTTGGATTTTATCAGGTGTCTTGGGTGGCAATAATGATATTGAATTAGTTGAGGGTAATGAAGTATCGGTAGAGACAAATAATATTGTTTCGGTGAGAGTAATGGAAACAATCTCAGAAAAAAAGGTATTTTATTTAACAATCAGGGGGAAAACCGAAGCTAATAAGAAAATTAATTTAAATCCAAAAACTTCTTCTAACGTTATATCTACATCCTATAAGGGTGAGTTTGTCAAAAAAAGTGATTTAGTTTGTAGTTTGGAAGAAGAAAATAGATCGGCAATGTTAGATGAGGCGCTTGCACTTCAAAATCAAGCTAGTCTACAGTATGATGCGATAAACAAGCTTAAAATTGATGGTTATCGATCTGAGAATGATTTGGCAATGGCTGAGGCAAAGCTTAAAAGTGCTGATGCTAAAGTAGAGATGGCGCAAAATGAATTAAGTAATACAAAAATATTAGCTCCTTTTGACGGGTACATTGAAGAAGTGCATGTCGAAATAGGGTCTTTAATTGGACCAAGCTTACCTTGTGTAACAATTATTCAATTAGATCCAATGAAGGTTATTGGTGAGGTAACAGAAAAAGAGGTAAGTAAAATTAAAAAAGGTTCAACTGTTGAGATCGAACTTTTAAATAATAAAAGTTTAAATGGCCAAATTAAATTTGTTAGTAAGAGTGCTTCACCTATGACAAGAACCTACGCGGTTGAAGCTGAAATATCTAATGTAGATGGTGAAATTAGGGAGGGACTGACAGCGGAAATAAAGGTACCTATTCGCGAAACCTCTGCACATTTAATCCCTTCTTATTTATTATCTCTAGATGATAGTGGAGAACTAGGTGTAAAAATCGCAGTTGATAATAAGGCTTCGTTTAAAAGTATTTCAATAATTGAAGATACTCCAGAAGGACTATGGGTGGAGGGCTTGCCTAAAAAAACTAAAATTATCACAGTCGGTCAAGAATATGTGATTGAAGGACAAGATATTAACTATTAAATGATTGAGTTTTTTGTAGATAGAAAAAGAACGGCTCTTGCATTTCTGTTAGTTCTTATAGTTGCTGGAATTTTTGGTCGGATTAATATTCCTGTAGAAGCTGAGCCTGACATTACTATTCCCGTTGTATATGCAGGAGTTGGTCTTCCAGGCGTCTCACCATCTGATTCCGAGAGATTGTTAGTCCGTCCATTAGAGGAAGAATTAAGGTCAATAGAAGGTGTAAAAAAACTTCAAGCTTTTGGCTTCGAAGGTTACGCTGCAGCAGTCGTAGAATTTGAAGCAGCTGAGACGATGTCAAAATCTTTAGACAGTGTCAGAGACGCTGTTAATGAAGCTAAATCTAAATTTCCTGATGACGCTAAGGAACCAATTGTCAGAGAAGTATCGTTGTCTGATGATCCATCAATTATTGTTGCAATTTCATCAGATATTGCACAAGAAAGAGATCTTCTTAATATCATGAGAGATATTAAAAATGAAATAGAGCTTCTTCCTGAAATATTTGAGGTAGATCTGATAGGAAACAGAGATGAACAATTAGAAGCCATACTTAATCGTAACCAAATCGAAAACTACAACATTTCCCTCTTTGAAATAATCAGAGCAATTAACAACAACAATCAAGCTGTCATGGCAGGTGAGATAGAAACCGGACAAGGACAATTCTCGGTAGATGTGCCAGGCTTATTTGAAGACGAAAGCGAGATCAATTCAATACCAATAAGATCTTCTTCTAATGGCGTTGTATTGTTGTCAGATATTTCTGAAGTGAAAAGAAATTTCAAAGAGCGAACCTTTTTTGCAAGCATAAATCAAAATCAAAGTATTTGCTTGGGAGTTAAAAAAGCCCGTGGGGCAAACCTAATAAGTACGATTAATAAGGTAGAAAACATTGTAGAAAAATATCAATCTAAGATTTCTTCTGATATTCGCCTAGGCTATGTATTGAACACCAAGGATACAATGCTTGAGCAAGTTAATTCACTTCAAGGAAACATTATAATGGCTACTATGTTTGTGCTAATCGTAGCTATGATTACATTTGGAATTAGATCATCTTTAATAGTTGGCTCAGGTATTCCAGTATCAATCATTATTGCAATTTTCATTTTATATGCTCTTGGGTTTACATATAATTTTATGGTTATTTTTGGTATGCTTGTGGCCTTAGGAATGTTAATAGACGGCTCAATCGTCGTTGTGGAATTAGCTGACAGGAAGATGGTAGAAGGATATGATAAAAAGACTGCTTTTGTCTATGCTGCAAAAAGAATGTTCTGGCCCGTTACGGCATCAGCAGCGACAACATTAGCTGTTTTTATACCCCTATTTTTTTGGCCCGGCGTAAGTGGACAGTTCATGAGAGTCCTCCCTATTACGATATTTATTATATTAACAGTTGCTTTAATTTACAGCCTTATGATTGTGCCTGTAATCGGAAGTATATTTGGAAAAGCTTCGGAGATGAGCAAAAAAACCGTGCAATCAATTAGTTCTGAACATACATATGACCTTACTGAAGTTGAAGGGGTTGTTGGTAAGTATATAAGTTTTTTAAGCATAGTTCTTAAAAGACCATTGCTGATCAGCGGATCGATTATTGCATTTTCGTTTATTGTTATTTCAACTTATTCGTCGGTAGGCCAGGGTGTTGTTTTAGTTTCCCAGAGTGATCCATTCGCAGGCTACGGTAAAATACAAGCTCGTGGAAATCTTACAATTGAACAAATTGATGAACTCTCTGAATCTGTTGAGGAAATTGTATACAATACAAAAGGAATAAAAAATTTATTTTTACAAACTGGAAGATTCAATAATTTTAGAACTGGTGGAAGCAGTTCTGATGATACGATCGCGTCATTTTTCTTTGAATTCACTGACAGAAAAGAGAGGGAAAATGGAAGGGTTGTAATTGAAAATATGAGAAAAGAATTGGATAAAATACCAGGCATTAAAACTGAAATCAAAGCTCAAGAAGGTGGACCTCCTACTGGTAAAGATATCGAAATAAGGGTTCTTGGACCAAGTAGAGACTCCACAATGAATGTTGCTCAAGAGATAAAAAATTATTTGAGTGAAATAGATGGAATTGTCAACCTAGAAAGCACTCTTCCTGTTCCCGGAGTTGAATGGGAACTTTTTGTTGATAAGCCTAAAGCAGCTAAATTTGGGGCTGATATACCTACAATTGGAAATTCTATTGGCCTTATTACTAGCGGACTTACTATAGGTTCTTATAGACCAAAAGATATTGATGAAGAATTAGATATTGTCTTAAGGTATCCAAAAAAAGAGAGATATATTGATGAGCTTGATAATATTTTAATAAATACAGAATCTGGCTTGGTTCCTATTTCAAATTTTGTTGAAAAAAAACCTCAACAAAAAGTAAATTATGTAAGAAAATTTGACTCAAAGCATGTCACAATAATTAAAGCAGATGCGTCTTCAGGATTTACACCTGAGTCAAGATTAAAGCTATTTGAAACATGGGTCAAAGACCAAAGTATTCCCGCAAATATTGATATCGAATTTGGGGGTGATAACGAAGAACAGGTGAATTCCCTTAATTTTGTTACACAGGCATTTATTATATCAATCATGTTAATGGCTGCATTGCTGGTTACTCAATTTAATAATTTTTATCAGATGACAATAATTTTAAGTGCAGTCGTATTAAGTACAGCTGGAGTTATGTTAGGCTTACTTATATTTGATCAAGTGTTTAGTGCACTTTTAACTGGCATTGGAATTGTATCTTTGGCAGGAATAGTGGTGAATAACAATATAATACTCATTGATAGCTTTAATGTTATTTCCTCGAAGTCCAATGAAGACGTAAGAACTAGAATAATTAAGGCATGCGCACAAAGATTGCGTCCTATCTTTCTGACATCATTAACAACAATGTTAGGCTTAATCCCTTTAGCACTCAACTATTCCATAGATCCCATTGCAAGAGAGATTGCCTATGACTCAAACGCTTCTACATCTTGGGCTCCATTGGCGCAATGCATCATTTATGGGATTTCTTTTTCAGCAATTTTAACACTAGTACTAACTCCTTGTCTTTTAGTTCTACCAGATCATATTAAAGAAATTATTAGCAAGTATAGAAAACCATCCTTTGCATAAATGCTAAAAAAAATACTTGATACAATTTTTCTTAGAAAAAAAACTATTAATACTATTTTGGTAGGGATATTTTTAGTTGGTATCTTATCTTATACCAGTTTTCCAAGACATGAATGGCCTAACGTAGACCTGAAATCGGTATCAGTAATAATTTATTACGACGGAGCATCTTCAACAGATGTGGAAAGATTAATTACAACTCCAATTGAAAAAGAAATGATGACGATGAAAGATTCTAAAGAAGTTATTTCTATTACGAAAGATGGACTTGTATCATTTCTTGTTGCTTTTGAATTAAATACTGAAATTCCAAATATTGCAAAAGAAGTAAGAAATAAAATTCTTAATATCGAAGAGCTTCCTCAGGGTTATGATCTTCGAGAAGTAGTTGAACATAAATCATCAAACTATCAATTTGTACTAGTTGGTATTCATGGTGACATGGGCTATCGAGAATTAGTTAAAGTGGCTGAAAAATATGAAGATGAATTTGAAAAGTTATATGATGTTACAGATATTGAATTTAAGGGAAAGAAAGAAGAGATAATAGACATAAATATCAATGCATCCGCCATGGAAAAATACGGCCTAGGAATAAATGATGTACTCAATTCTTTTCGAAAATATAACAACCTTATCTCTGCAGGAAAAATTACAAATAACAATTCAGACTACTCAGTAAAAATCAAATCTTTATATAAATCAGCAACAGAGCTTAAGAGGTTACCTATAAAATCCTCTACAAATAAGACAATCTATTTAAGTGATATTGCAAACGTAAAACAAACATTTGATAAAAATAAGGACTACGTCAACATAAATGGTAACCCGGGTATTTTACTACAAATAAACAAAAAAGAAAATTCAAGCACAATTACGCTTTATGAGAGCATAAAGAAGAAACTTGCAGAGTTAGATGGAACTATTAGCCCTATTGCATCTGCTGTTCTAATAGCCGACGAATCTAAGGACATCAATGATAGAATCTCAGCGTCTGAGAATACAGTAATAACTGCCGTTATCATTGTAATGACTATTATAGTAGCTATTCTTGGGTGGCGAGTAGGACTTCTAGTTGGCATTTCAATACCCACAACTTACTTACTATCAATAACAATACTTAATTTTATGGGCATGTCCTATAATTTAATGAGCATAATGGGCCTTGTGTTATCTGTGGGTCTGCTTGTTGATGGTCCAATTGTAATTACAGAGTATGCAAGAAGAGAACAAGAAAAGGGAATTAGAAGATCTGTTTCTTATCTTAATGCAGCACATGATATGTTTTATCCAATATTTGCGTCAACACTCACAACTGTTTTAGCGTTCTTGCCATTAGCATTTTGGCCAGATTTTTTTGGTGTGTGGATACGAGTCATACCAAGAACTGTTCTAGTGGTTTTATTATGCTCTTTCTTTGTTACAATGATTATAATTCCTGTACTTGGGTCATCTTTTGGAATGAAGACTGCAGGAATGGCGACTAAAAAAGATC
>CACMAQ010000006.1:0-52676 GCA_902611715.1 uncultured Pelagibacteraceae bacterium
TTATTGAGTAGGCAATAACACCTGTCTCAGCTACGTCAGTTCCTTCTTTTTCAGCTTCTTCGCTAATCCTTATACCGATTGTGGCTTTCATAATGCCCCAAATAATTATGGACACTACGAATACGAACACACAAATTGATGCTGTGCCAAGGAATTGGGTTCCAAAGCTAGTATCCGGATTAGTAATTGGTACAGCAAGAGTACCCCACACACCTGCGATAAGGTGAACAGGAATCGCTCCTACAACGTCGTCAATTTTCAAGGCTGTGAGTAGTTCAGTACCAGCAAATACTAGTGCACCACCAATACCGCCAATAATGATTGCCATTAAAGGTGTTGGCATTAATGGTTCTGCTGTAATTGCAACCAAACCACCAAGCGCACCGTTTAACATCATCACTACATCAGTTTTACCTCTGACTAATCTTGTAATAGTCGCACATACTAGTACACCAGCACAAGCGGCAAGGTTTGTATTAATGTAAATTGTAGCAACAGCTGTTGCATCATCAAATGAACCTAAAGCTAACTGTGAACCACCATTAAATCCAAACCAACCTAGCCATAGAATAAATACACCTAGAGTTGCAAGAGGTATAGATGAATTAGCAAACGGCACTAACTTACCATTATCAAATCTTCCAAGTCTTGGACCAAGAACAATTGCACCAGCTAATGCTGCTGCACCACCTGCTGCGTGTACAAGAGTTGAACCAGCAAAGTCTGAGAAACCAGCAGCAGATAACCATCCGCCACCCCATTGCCAACCCATTTCGATTGGATAAATTACTCCAGTTAAAATTGCTACGAATAAAAAGAATGGCCAAATTTTTATTCTTTCAGCTAATGTACCTGAAACAATTGATGCTGTTGTTGCACAGAACACCATCTGGAAGAACCAGTCTGATCCATCAGAGTAACCAGTAGCAATTGCAGAACCATCACTCCATGAAGTGAATGATCCGATATAACCACCTTCTGGTATTCCGTAAGCTAAGTTGTAACCAACCAGCCAGAACATGATTCCGGCGATTGAATAAAGACCTATGTTTTTTGCTGCAATCGTAGAAACACTTTTCGATGTAACTAGACCCGACTCCAACATACAAAAGCCTGCAGCCATCCACATCACTAAGAACCCACTAATCAAAAACAAAAGTGTATTTAATGCATAAGCAGTTTCGTCATCGACACCAGCAAAAGCATTAGCAGATAATAGTGATGAAAATAATACTGTATAAAGTAGAACTTTTTTTAACATGTATTTTTTCTCCCTATAATTAATTTTATGAATGCATCATTTATTAAATAAATTGATTCACAATTATGGTTGAATGCCAATGTGACAACGTGTGGAAAAAAATTAATATTAAATAAAATCAATAATTTAGCAGTGTGACTCTAATGCTAAATATTCACTTATCTCGATTTCTCCAAGCATCAGCAGCGAGGAAAACTACTCCAATCATCATGGATAAGTAGATGAAGTATAAAAAAGTGAGTCCATATGCAGTTAAATATGCCCAACTAAATAGGGACCCTACGACAACTGATATAATACTTGGTATTAAAAATTTCATAATATTAATAACAAATAATTAGGATAGAAAATCTATATAGATTGGTGAGGACCAAGCGCGATGTTCATCAATTTCAGAGCAAGTTTCAATATCTCTAGGGTGTCTCCAGTCTTGTGTGCATAATTTAAATTCTACACAATTACCATCATCATCAAACGTACAAACTCCACCCTTCACATTTATCTGAGGTGATGGTAATTCAATGGCGCGAACATAATAACTTGCATCTTTTTGATCTTTAAGAAAATCCTCATCCTTAAATGTAAACGTACAACCAACATCATCTGGATTACAATAATGTACTTTCCAAGTATCAATTATTCGGTCATCTATTGGTTGATCAGAATACTCTTGAGGTAAAACTTTTATGACTTCAATTCGTTGAATAAAATTTCTTTCATCACTTGGATTATAACATTCGTTGTAACATAATTCATCTACCCTGTCTTCCCCAAGAGCATTATATGCATCTTCTGGACATCCTGGTTTTTGTTCAAATGATCCCATAGCTTTGACCTCAAATTCTGGCACGGCGTACATTTCAATAGATGAACCCATGGGAATTTTTTTATCACCACTAATCATATTAAACCAAAGAAGAATTCTGGTTCCACTTGTTGCGTAGGTTTCTTTTCTTTTAAGAGCATCCCATATTTCTTCTTTTGAACGTCCATCTGAATGTACAGCGGCTAACCCACCTGTAGTGAAGAAGCCTCTTTGTTTTTCCCATTCAATTGTATTAAATCCAACAATCAACTCAGGGATTTCATATTGTTGAGGTTGAGAGTCGGAAATATATGAGTCTTTAACTGGATTTGAATTCTTACCAGTGGGGCTAAGGCTTTTTGGAAAATACCAAGGATTCATGTGAAGCAGTCTGTCAAAAAATTTAGTAGGTGGACCGCTTCCATCAATGTTATTTCCAAATAATTCTTTATATCCACTTCCCGGCGCAGAAGAGTGATTGTCGCTTGAGCCTATAAAGCCGTATCGAAACCTATGTTTAGTGCCGTCATCTTTGAATTTAGTGAGAGCCAGACCGTATTGAGCACTTGCACCAGGCACGTGATTCATTGGGGGACTATAACAATCAGTACATTGACCAGAAATATTACGATCTAAGAAAGTATTTTTTGGGACAACTTGATAACCGGCTCGACCCCTATCTACCACTGACTGTTTTGTTTCTTCTCTTCTTATTGCGCACTCAGATTCATCTGTGCCTTCTTCAATACATCGCTCATATATTATCTTACCGGCTTGCCAACATTGAGGAATGTAATTGTCAGATGGATCAGGACATGTTTGAGTTCCAATATCGATTACTTCTTCCGAGCCGTCAGGGCTTGCTATAGTGAAAGTTCCTTGATTTAAATCAATATCGCCCATTGTGAAAGTAAAAGGCCTTGACTCTTGTTGACCATTTCTGACTACATCAACACCACGCCATGAGCGGTATTCTTCAGCGTTACCATGTCCAGAATAGGTTTCGAGAAGCTCAAACATTTTCGGAAATTTTTTTGAATGTTCTAAACTTTTATCAAGAGTATAACCAGCAGGTGTATAAAGTCCCCATGATTGGCCATGAGGTATAACCATATAGTCACTGTCGTACATTTCCAATCTTGTAACTAAATCAAGTGGCGTGACCGCTTGTTCGTAACAATCAAGTGGTAAATCTTTTGACGCTGTTCTTAAATTACAATCAGGTACTTTTACTGTTTCTACCTGATAACGTTGAAAGTCATTGTAACGTTTGAAATTTTCAAGATCGACAAAAGGGTACAGCGTTCCTGGCAGCAGTGGTCTCGCAGTCATTGCTTGTCGTGCTAGAGATAAAGAAGCGATTGCTCGAGGAGGTACCAATTGATCATCTTCTTCTTTTAAAATTACATTATGATGCCCCCAATGATTACCTCTGACAACACCAACTTGTGTCCACTCCCAACCTAAGAATGCCACACAATCAGGATTTGCTGGGTCAACATTCAAGGCATTACATTTTCGAATAGTTTCTTTTGTTTCCATCCATCTCTTTGGAGTTGTTGCTTCTGCATGATCATTAATTGACCAAAAATCTAATGCTGAACAGTGTCTTGCAAAATCACAGGCATCTGCAACAGGATGTACACCATTCCCTCCAGTAATTGGCAAGCTCATTGCATGCGCGTCTGCAGAAAAAGTAGAGTGAACATGCAAATCACCAAATAGGATTTGCTTTGTCGGTATTTCGTTTAATGACTCCATGGCTTGAAGTTGTCGTTTTTTCTTATCTTCAACAAATTCAACTGTATTTATTTTTCCAGTGATTTCACCAGGTCCAAGGTCTTCACTAAATAAACCAAATTGTAAAACAACAAGACAACTAATGATAAAGAGAATAGATAGAATAAAAAAATATCTTATAACTTTTAAAATATTCATATAAAAAAAGTATAATTCTGGCACTGCTTATGTCAAAAGTATTTTCGTTATAATGATAAAAAACCTATGGTAATCTCTCTAAAATGATGAAAATTTTTAATAAATTAAATGTATTATTTTTTACTGCGATCTTAGCAGGATTATTTTTGATTTTTTACGATACAATTAGTTTTAATGACAACTTATCTCTCAGAAATAAAAAAGCTGTTGCTTTAGTGAATGAGACTGTTATCACAGAAGACCAGTTCCTCAGATATGCAACAAATCTTGGAGCTGATTTAGATCTTAGTAACGATTTTGAAATACTTGATCTTCTCCTTGAACGTATGATTGAGGAGGAACTTTTGGTGCAAAGAGGTATAGAACTTAATCTTCACAAAAAAGATATTGGTGTAAGAAAGGAAATGATTACTCAGGTCATCGATTTTATTATTCAAGTTGAAGATAATAAGATAACTGAAGCTGATGTGAGAGACTATTTTAAAAAAAACTTAAATAAGTATGCGCCAACGGAAAAAATTAAATTTGATTTTATTTTTTTAAAATCAAATAATCCAGACTCTGTTTTGCTAGGAACTGAGTCTGATCTTAAAACTCTCAAAACAAAAATAAGTAATATTAATCTTGAGTTAGATACTAAAACATTTTCGGAGGTAAAGCAGAAGTATAATGAAAACAATTTGTTTGATATCCCTCAAAAATTAATCAATATCAAAGATTGTGAACAATTATTAGGCAAAGGCATTTGTAATCAGATAACCATGATGGAGACAAATTCTATTTCTGAGCCAATTTTTGGAACCAATGGGTTTTATATTTTTAAGTTATACGATATTCAAAAATTAGAAGTGAATGACGATTACTTCGAGGAAATAAAAGAAAGAATTATATTTGATTATAACAATCAGCTAGATGATCAAAAATTAAAAGACTACCTTATATATTTAAAAGAAAATTCATCCATCACTAGGTATGATTTTCAATAAATAATGAATTACATCATTGCAAACACAGTCATAATCCTCTTTTTTCTTTTATCGCCATTGAATGCCCACTACTTTAGTGAGTCATTCTCTAAATGGAACGTTGTAGATAACAAAATTGAGGCAAATTTTTCTATTTTAACACTTGAGTCCACACGTATTTTTCAAGTTGAAAACTATCAGAAGATTATGTTTGAAGAGAATTTGAGTGAAACTGATGTATTCAAAATCTACCTCAGCCAGCATCTCAAAGTCACCTCAGAAGGCAAAAATTGTTCTCTTGTTGACGAAATTAAAGAGTTAAATTCTCAAGAAGGAAGTTTAAATCTCTCACTAAATTTTGAATGTCCATCAAACAAAGAAATGAAAATTATAAATAATGCGCTGTTTAATCTTGTTCAAAGCCATATTCATATAGCACGTATCTACATTGACAATAATTTACATACTGAAAAAGCCTTATTTTTTAATGATCAGTCAATTGATTTAAATGAAGAGAAGGAAAATAATAGCTTCTCGAATAGTTTTTATAAATTTTTCTCATTGGGTCTTGATCATATTCTAAGTGGCTATGATCACTTGCTATTTATTCTTGGACTGTTGCTTTTAGTAACAAATTTAAAACGATTGCTTCTGGTAATCACGGGATTCACTATTGGACACAGTTTAACTTTATCACTTTCAGTAATAAACATTATCCAAGTAAAATCGTCTTTAGTTGAAGCATTAATTGGCTATACAATAATGTTCGTGGGCTTGGAATATTTGTATAAACAGAATAATGATCATAGAGTAAGTATGATCTTTATAACAACACTAAGTTTATTACTTTTAATATTTGGAAATTTAATCAATCCAAATTTCCCATATTTCTTAATATTGGGAATACTTCTATTTTCTCTAGGTTATTTTTACTTACTTAAAAATTTAAGTTCAGAAAATAATTTGCTATCTATTATAACAATTATTTTTGGACTTATTCATGGATTTGGTTTTGGAGGATTTTTACTTGGCTCAAAAATAAGTAGTGAAAATATTTTCTCTGGATTGTTAGGTTTCAATTTAGGAGTAGAAGTAGGTCAGATAATTTTTGTCCTATTAATTTTATTAATATACAAATTATTAATGACATTAAAAATTACAAAAATAATAGAAGTCATGAAAAATCTTTCATTCTTTGCGGTTGTTTTCTTCGGTTTCTTCTTTTTTATTCAGAGACTCATAGCTTAAAAAACAAATAAAAACATCAGGCTCGTAATAACTATCACGATTGATGAAAGAGATATTCTCATTGTTATAAACCATAATTGTGAGATTTTTTGCTGCTGATACAAGTAATAATCATGAACGGCAGATATTAGAAAGCTTGCTAAAATTAAACTTAATGAGAGGCCTAGATTTTCAATACTCAGAAGTGCAGCCCAAGCAATCAATGGGGGCATAACAGAAATAAAAAGTGGAATAAAGACGTAGTAAATTTTGTCAGCAAAAGCTGTGATTAGGCCCCACTGAATACCGCCCAAAAATGATGAGATGATTGCTGCATATGCAACATAAATAAATAGAAGTAATCCATACAATTCTTCAGTTGGAGGTGATATTGCGCATGCAATTAAAATTAAGATAAATGGAATTAATCCAAGTCCACCTAAAATAAATGATTGCTTTTGACCCATAACTAGTCGGTAAATAATCCCAAGAATTTTAGAAATTCAAGTTTACCACCTTCTACTTCGATCGTGTTGTTTGCTAGAAGAAGAGAGATAGCAGTTATATTTTTTAGACCAGCAAACACTTCCTTAAGAGTTTGTTGATCAGTGATGACTTTAACTTCAGAGCTAGAGTCTGGTATTTTGCTTAACTGAGCTACTCCTTTTCTTATATGTATAGTGTATACTTCTTCGCTATCGATAAATCTGAATTCATATTTTTTTGTTATTTCAACTGATTTTTCCGCGTTAAGATTTACGGGAAGTGACTTCATTATTGCTTTCATTGGTGTGGCCTGTAATTGTTCAGACGTAACTCTATTCGGAGTTGATGGATTTACATCAATTTCATTCCTTAATTCACCTGCAACTGTTTTATAAAAATAGTAATCGTTAGATGCAAGTTGAAACTTAGCCAACTGATCAGCAGCTTCAGCTTTAATGTTTTTTGCTTGTGCGTTATTTGAATCAAGTGCGATGAGCATATCAGCTAATTCCAACGCCCACTGATATTCACCGTTATTAAGCGCAATTTCTGCCTCATCAGATATTTTAGTTTGCCTTTGTGCCATAGCTTCTAATTTTTGTGCTCTCTCTGCAACAGTAAGAGGATGAAGATCGGAAATGTTGCCACTAAACCAGCCAATATATCCGCTAAAAGTTGACCTAACATAAGATGATATAGAGCCATAAAAGGGTTGTAAGTATGGAGATTCTGCTAGGTGCTTTGGTAGTTTTACTTTTTGTACAATCTCATCGGGCGTTAAGCCTTTATTTATATATCTTATAGTTTGGTCATGAACAAACTGAATGCCATCTCTATAATCAGTTAATGCTTTTTCTACATTTTCTTTTCCACTTATAGGGCGTGAATGACTTGGAACTAAGTGTTCTGCATTAAGTAATCTGATCCTATCAAGACTATCGACCCATTCCATAGGATTTCTAAATTTTGTTCCTCTTATTGCATATAGATTAGCAAATGATCTATAAAAATTATCACCAACCATCACAGCTTGTTTTTCAGGTATCCACACATACAGATGGTCGTCCGTCTCACCAGGAACATGCGCTAAAACAATTTTAAGATTATCAATCTCAATGGTTAAACTATCATCAAAAAGTATAGTCGGTCTGACAAGGCCAAGTGTTTCTTGATCATTAATTTCTAAAAATCCTCCGATACCCTGGTGAACTATTTCTTCTTCAGGTAGAGGTATGCCAAACTGCCTTGCTGATCTCTGAAATATTATAGGTCTTATAGTTGTTGCTATATTATCTAAATTATAAATTATATTTTCTTGCGCATATATTTCTGTTTCGTTTTCGTTATAGAAAACAGTTGCACCACCAAGATGATCCAGATGATTATGAGTGTAAACAATAGCTTCAATTGGTTTTTCTGAAATTTCTCTAAAATCTTGATATAACTCTTCCGCTCTTTCAACAGAACCCAATGTATCAACAATGACTAAGCTGTTTTCTGTTTCAATCATAATTGAATTAGCAAGGCCATAACCAACGCCTACATAAATGTCTTCGGTTACTTCTATTAAATCCTTTTTAAATTCTTTTTTGTGCTCCTGAGACAATCCTTGATCTGAGCTAAATGTCTCATTAGACTGGTCTTGATCACCACATGAAACAAGAAAAGTTATGATAAATAGAAAGCTTGTTAATATTTTCATGAATTGATTATTAAGTATGAAAATATCTTCTACGAAAAAATGAAAAAATACAACAATGAAATTATTGGCGCAATTTGTCTTCTTGCAGCTGGATTTTTTTTAAGTTTTGGAGGGTTGCTTATTAGACTTGTAGATGATGCAACTACAATGCAAGTAACTTCATATAGATCGATTACATTTTCCTTAGTAGCTTTAATTTATATATTAATAAAATTTAAATCTGAAACACCTAAAGCTTTTCATAAAATTGGTAAAGATGGGTTATTGCTTGCTGTAATTTTAGCGCTCAGTAATATTTTTTTTGTTTTTGGGATGAGCAACACCTCTGTTGCAAATGCTGTTTTTTTAATGAGCACTGGACCATTGTGGGCTGCCTTAGCTAGTTATGTTTTTCTTAGAAAAATCGTTGGCACTAAAACTATTGTTGCGATAGCTGGATCAATGATTGGAATTGCAATTATGTTTTCCCAGGGATTAGAAACAGCTAATAGTCTTGGTAATTTAATCATACTTGGTGTTCCAATTTGTTTTGCGTTACAACTCACATTAATTAATAGACGGTCAGATGTTGACTTTATGCCATCAACTTTTCTTTCAGGTTTATTGGTTATCATTGCTGGCTTATTAATTATTCAAGACCATTCGATAAGTACGAGAGACTTATTGCTTGTTTTATTCATGGGTGCATTTCAAGTAGGTCTTGGTTTTATGTTTATTACAATTGGATCACGCTATATTCCTCCCCATCGAGCAGCTTTATACGTTTTATTAGAACCTGTCTTAGCTCCAATTTGGGCGTGGGCTGGTGTTGGTGAAAAACCTCCGATGATAGAATTACTTGGTGGCCTTATAGTTTTTGCATTTGTAACGTGGAGACTTGTGGATCAGTTTATTGAGAAAGAAAAAAACAATTAATTATCGGCCAAGTTTTTTTGTATAAAAAATGCTTGTGAGAAAATAAATATAAAAGTAAGACCCATAATTCCAAATAATTTGAAGTTTACCCAAACTGCATCAGAAAAATTTCGATAAACTATTTCATTGGCAGCTGCCAAAAATAGGAAAAAATAAGCCCATCTTTTACTTAATTGCATCCACCCATAATCATTAAGTTTAATTGCAGTACCCATTAGAGACTTTAATAATGGCTTTTTAAAATATAAACCTCCAAATAATAAAAAAGAAAAAATGAGGTTAACCAAGGTAACCTTAAATTTAATAAAAAAGGGATCATTAAAGTAAATTGTTAAAGCCCCAAAAATAAATATTAAAATAGTACTAAACAACAGCATTGGAGAAACTTTGCGGTCTATAATGTATGACCCTACAATTGCAACTCCTGCAGCAATCATTAGAGGTACAATTGCTTCTTCAATTTTACCAGTCTTGATAAAAAAATAAAAGAATACAACAAGAGGCCCGAGCTCAAATACTTGTTTTAGTGAACTTCTCATTAAATCAAATTTAGTTATGTTTTGTCTTAGAAATATATTTTCCGTTTTTTATTCCAGTAAACATCTCTTCAACAAGTGGATGTGAAACAGGATCATCTGTTTCATCTGGTAATAAATTTTGTTGAGAGACGTAAGCAACATAAGAAGGTTGGCTAGGTGCTTCGGCTAACAAATGATAAAAAGGTTGATCCTTTCTAGGTCTTACTTGTAACGGAATAGATTGATACCATTCTTCAGTATTATTAAATTCAGGATCAACATCAAAAATTACTCCTCTAAAGTCAAAGTACTTATGCTTTACAATAGAACCTATCTGAAATTTTGCTTTATTAATCATTAATAAAGAGGTTACTGTATTCGTGATGAAATTCAAGCATCGAAATTTTATTTATGAAATAACTATTTAACTAAGTTACTTAACACTTCGTATTTAATATATCCGGGATAAATCGAATCATTAATTACAGATGCTGGGGTTCCTCTTAATCCTAAACTTTGTGCTAATTTAAAATTTTCATTAATCACTGCATTTTCAGTTTGATCCAAAGCCTGATTAAAAATTTTCTCACCATCAAAATTGTTTTCATTTAATAGAGTAATTATTGAGTCTTTTTTCATTCTTGGTCCAAGTTTCATTAGTCCATTATGAATGTCAAAATACATATCAGGATAATTATCCCAAATAATTAGTGCAATTTTTGCCGCTGTATCTGATATGTCGCCAAAAATTGGCCATTCAAGATAAACAATTTTAACATTTTCTGACTCATTTAATATTTTTTCAAAATCTTTTGCCTGTTTTGCACAATAGCCACATCTATAATCGAAAAATTCTACAACTGTAATTTCTGCATCACTGTTTCCAACTGTTGGGAGAGCGCTCGCTTCGTGATTTCGAAGGATGAAACTTGCAAGATTCTGGTCATCTTGTGCAGATGCTAAAGTTGAGATAGTCATTAGAAGTGTGGTGATTATAAATATATTTATTCTTTTAATCATAATTTCTCGTCGTATTTTTTTAAAGCTGCTGTAGTACCAAGATGTAAAACATTTTTATTAAATTTGTAGCCTTTGATGAAATTTTTTGAAATTAAATCATCCCATACTTGATTAATTGAAAAAACATTACTTTTTAGGTCTTTGAATGCTTCTTTTCTAATAATCTGAGCACCATTAAATACGTAGCCTTTACTAGTTGTATCATTATATCTTTGTATATAGTCATCTTTCGTAAATGAAAAATCACCTTTACCATCATAGCCACTTATAAGATCTATCGGCGTTAGAGCAAGTAACGACATTGTATCTTTTGGAAAATTCTCTATCATTTCTCTAAAGAAGACAGTGTCTTCATCTTCCCATAAATTGTCACAATTTAAAATAAATACATGTTCTATTTTATTTTCATCCATAATTTTTTTTATTCCACCACCAGTATCTAATAGGCAATCTGTCTCATCAGAAATTTTGATTTTTGGATTATTTAGATTTTTTAAATACGAGATAATTTGATCAGATTTGTAATGAACATTTATGAAAATTTCCTCAAAGCCTAACTCCTCCATAATATTTATTGAATATTCTATAAAGGGTTTTCCGTTTACTTCAATCAATGGCTTTGGTAAATCTAAAGAATATTCTCTTACCCTTTTGCCTAACCCTGCAGCAAGAATAATTGAAGACTTCATAATTGAAGCTCTTTTATCTGCAACTCTTCAATCCATTTCTTCATATCAAAAAATAATGAAGATTTTAAATTTGATTTAATAAAATTAAAAGTTACAGGAAAATACTTTAAATATCCTTCTTTTCCATCTCTAATCGAAAGTCTACTAAATATCCCAAGAATTTTTAGGTTTCTCTGGAGAGAAAAAAAGTTGATTTCTCTAAGAACCATATCATAATTTTCATTCGTCATTTTAATATAGTATTTAATTAATTCTTCTTTTTCATTTTCATTTAAGGGCATGCGTACGTCCTCCAATAGAGAAGCAAGGTCATAAAATGATGAACCTAATAATGCATCTTGAAAATCTATCAAGCCAACTTGTTTTAGAGGCTCCTTATGATCCTTTAGAATTAAATTATCAACGTGGTAATCTCTAAGAACAAGAGTATCGTTTTGAGATTTTATATTTAAGAAAGCTTGTTGTAAAATTTGATAAAATTCATCTCTTTTTTTATTACTTATTTGCATTTCAAGTTTTTTCTCAATGAACCATTCAATAAATAAAATTGACTCTCTATATAGCTCCTCAAAATTATAAGTTTTTAATTTACTTAAATAAGATTTATTTTGATGAGATTTAATTTTAATATCAATTAAAACATCAATTGCTTTCTTGTATAAATTTTTTTTATTTTCTTTATTCATATGTTTAGAAAAAACTTTATCTCCAAAATCCTCTAGAAGAATGAAACCTTCTTTGTTATTTACATCTATTATCTTAGGAGCACTTAAATTAAATGAATGAAGTATCCTTGCAATTTCTGAAAATTTTGAAACTGACTCACCTTTTTCAGGTGCTGCATCCATGGCTAGGATATTATTTTCTAATCTATAATATTTTCTGAAAGATGCATCACTTTTAATTGCAAATAAATTTTTAGTAGAGATTTTCTGTTTCTCTAAATATAATAATAGCTTATTGAAACGATTATCCATCGATTTTTAAATTTTTAAACCTACCAAATTTTTTTATGCCAACTTTACGATTATTATTTTTTAAAATTTTAAATATAATTTCTATTCGATCTGATGGAAGAATTTCTTTAAATTTATCAGACCATTCTATTAAACATGCATCGTCAAATGTAGACTCAATAAAATTTAACTCAACTAACTCTGCAGCTGAATTAAGTCTATAAAAATCAAAATGATTAATTTTAATATTTCTATGTTCATACACCTGCAATAAGGTGAAGGTTGGACTTGGTATTTCTTTTATTTTTGCATCTTTTAAATACTCTTGAATAAAATACCTACTGAATGTGGTTTTTCCAGATCCTAAATTACCATTAAGACAAATTACTATATTGCTACCTTTAGAAAACTTGACTAATTTTCTAGCAAACAGTTGAGTATCCTTCTCATTTTTCAGAAGCATAAATAAACTCTAACACTAAAATAAAATTTAGTATCGATAAGCTTCAGGTTTATAAGGACCCTCTGGAGTTACACTAATATAGTCAGCTTGATCTTTGGATAATTGTGTAAGTTTAGCTCCTACCTTTTCTAAATGGAGACGTGCAACTTTTTCATCCAAATGCTTTGGAAGTACATAAACTTTTTTTTCATAATTTTCCGAATTATTCCATAATTCAATTTGTGCTGTTACCTGGTTTGTAAAAGAAGCACTCATTACAAAGCTTGGGTGCCCAGTTGCACAGCCTAAGTTTACAAGCCTTCCTTCAGCTAATAAAATGATTCTTTTTTCATCAGGAAAAGTAATTTCGTGTACTTGTGGCTTGATCTCATCCCATTTATAATTTCTAAGTGCATCAACTTGAATTTCGTTATCGAAGTGACCAATGTTGCATAAAATTGCTCTATCTTTCATATCTCTCATGTGGTCTGCAGTAACAATATCTTTATTTCCAGTAGCAGTAACAACTATATCTGCTTCCTTAATCATTTCATCCATCAATACAACTTCATAGCCTTCCATTGCCGCTTGTAATGCACAAATTGGATCCGTTTCAGTAACCATTACTCTTGCACCACTTTGACGTAATGACGCAGCACTGCCTTTGCCAACATCACCAAAGCCAGCAACTATAGCAACTTTACCTGACATCATGACATCAGTTGCTCTTTTAATTCCATCAACTAAACTTTCTCTACAGCCATAAAGATTATCGAATTTAGATTTGGTGACTGAGTCATTTACATTAATCGCTGGCACCATTAAAGTACCCTCGCTTTCCATTTTTTTTAATGCGAGTACACCTGTTGTTGTTTCCTCTGAGAGCCCTTTTACTTCTTTTAATAGGTCATTATATTCTTTATGCATTAAACTTGTAAGGTCGCCACCATCGTCGAGAATCATATTTGGTTTCCAACCCTCTTTACCTTCAATCGTTTGCCTTACACACCACCAATATTCTTCTTCTGTTTCGCCTTTCCATGCATAAACTGGTATACCTGCTTTTGCTATTGCAGCTGCAGCATGATCTTGTGTTGAAAATATATTACAAGATGACCATCTAACATCAGCACCTAATTCTACTAATGTTTCAATTAGCACAGCAGTTTGTATGGTCATATGAAGACAGCCAAGAATTCTTGCCCCCTCAAGTGGTTTTTTTCCTTTATATTCACTTCTTAATGCCATTAATCCAGGCATTTCAGTTTCAGCAAGTGAAATCTCTTTTCTACCGAAATCTGCAAGACTTATATCTGCTACTTTGTAATCCTCACTTGCCATAGATCATAAAATATAGGTTATATACAACATTAATCAATCTTAATATTTCATCTAATCTGCCAATGGTAAATTAACAATGAACTTAGCACCCATTATATTTCCACCTTCTATGACGTTGTCCGCAGATATATAGCCATCATGAGCATCTATAATTTGCTTAGCAATACTCAGACCTAAACCTGAATGACCTTGATCGCTTTTATTGTCTCTAAAAGAATAAAATCTATCAAAAATTCTTTTTATGTTTGGATCCTTAATTCCTGGGCCTTCGTCAGAAATAGAAACGCTTAGATAGTTTTCCGTTGACGATAATACAATCTCTATAATACCGCCTGATGGGGAGAATGAGGCGGCATTCATTATGATATTGTCGAAGGCTTGATAAAGAAAAGATTTTTGGCCATTGACCAGAAGATTTTGATTTTCATTGGCAAAAAATTTTATATTTAATTTATTGGAAACATTCTCTTTATAATTATGAATTAATTCATCTAAAAGTTCCCTAATATTTAAAACATTAGACTGACTTTTATATAAATTAACCTCATCTTTAATCATTGATGAATAATCAGTGATAATGTTCTCAATTCTTGAAATATCATTTAAGATTAAATCAAGAAATTTTTTCTGCTCATCGTCTAATTTATCATTTATTACATCAGTGGCCATTCTTATGGATGCAAGTGGATTTCTTATCTCATGCATTAGATCAGCTGAATTATTTTCAGCGTTATCTATTTTTTGATATAGGTTTTTAAGCATGGTATTAATAATTTTTGAAAGTTGACCAATTTCATCTTCTCTCCTATCAAGAACAGTAATTAATGGTTTCGATTTAACATCTGCATCTACATTTTCAGCAGCTTTTGCTAATTTTTTTATTGGCTTAAGAATTATGAAATTTAAGAAAAAAGAAAAAATAATGAGGCTGAATGCAATAGCTAGACCAGCCAAAAGTACATTAAACCTTATTTGATTATTAATCCTTTGAATTTCAGTATTATCTTCGTAAGCAACTATATGAAAGACATCGTCATTTAGACTCACAGGTAAAATTGAAAATAGTTCTAACTTTTTATTTGCTTGTTGAACAGAAAAACTACTCTTTATTCCTTTTTTTGAGTTATTATATTTTTCGATAAAGATTTCGTTATTAAGAAAGTCCCTTAAGCTAGAGCTTTTTTTGTCCAAATTCAAAATTTCATAATCATTAGAATTTTTACCAAGTTCCTCGATCTCAATAAGCGGGCTTGGAGTAATGCTGCCTGAAGCAACATCATACCCTTTTGTATCAATCACCACATTTCCTTCATTATCTAAAATTAATATAGATAAATTTTTAATCTCTAACTTAGATAAAATAACTTCATATATACTTTCAGACTCATTATTTCTAAAAAAATTTGATGAATTTAAAAAATTATAAATTATTAAATTTTGATTATCGATCTCCTTGAGTCTTTTATTCAATTGATAGTTATTCAAAACTACTATTAATACTGTAGTTGCTATAGCTAGCAGAACTAGTCCTAGCAAATTGTAAAATAAATATTTTTTTAATAAGCTGTTCAACTGTTTTATTTTAAACAGAAATATATTTTATTTCCATTGATATCCTGAACCATACAATGTGTGAATGGCATTAAACTTAGGATCTATTTTACGAAATTTTTTTCTAATCCTTTTTATATGACTATCGATCGTCCTGTCGTCTACATCAAGCTCATCATTATATGCTATTTCCATTAGACGATCTCTGGATTTCACAATTCCTGGTCTCTCAACTAACTCTCTAATTATTTTGAATTCTGTTGTAGTTAAATCTTCATTAAGTTGAATTTCTTTCCATTCACAAGAATGTCTTAAGCAGTCCAGTCTTAAATCACCATGTAGAATTATTTCATTTACATTCTTACTATCAGAGTCAATTTTAACTCTATTTAGAGTATTTTTAATTGTTTCAATTAAAATTTCTTTAGAAAAATTACCTCCTTTTGTAACATAGCCATCAACACCCTGCATTAAACCTTTCAACTTATCTGCTTCTTGATCTTTTGATGTAAGAAATATTACTGGTATTTTAAGTTTTTCTCTTATCTTTCTAAAAAGCTCGTAACCATCCATACGAGGCATCTTTATGTCAATTACAGCTAAAGCGGGGGGATATCTAAACATCCCATTTAAAGCAGATTGACCATCAGCATAAGTGTGAATTTCAAATTCTTCTTTTTTCAGTAGCTCTTCCAAAGAAATCAAAATATTTCGGTCATCATCTACGAGTGCAATTAAAGTCTTCATACTTTTATTTATTAATAATGAGTTATGGCATTAAAATGGCACAAAATCATAAAAATATAACTAACAGGTATATTAACTTTGTAAATATTTGCCCTTAACATAAATGTAATTATATGTTTTTATCACACACTCATATCATGAATAATCATCTAAATAATCAAATTATAGAAAATGCTTCTAAAGTAAGCCATAACTTAAGTTCTGAGGAACTATATGAAATATCTCACAAGAATGGCGAAGGTCAGTTGTCTAAACACGGCGCGTTGGTTGTCGAAACAGGAAAACACACAGGACGTTCAGCAAATGATAAATTCTTTGTAGAAGAAAATGATAATAAAAGTAAAATTCATTGGGGTGATACTAACGTAGCAATTTCTGAAGATAAATTCGAAAAAATAGCTGATTCATTTGTGGAATTTGCAAAAGATAAATCAATTTTCTCAAATGATTTAATGGGTGGAGCAGACAGAAATCATTCATTAAATGTCTCAATTATTACTGAATACGCTTGGCATGGTCTATTTGCAAGACATCTTTTAGTAAGACCAACAGCTGATGAGATTAAAAACTTTGTTGCAGACTATACTATTATTAACTTTCCAAGCCTCAAATTAGATCCTGAATTTCACGGTACTAATAGTGAAACAGCGATAATAGTAAATCTGAAAGAAAAAGTAATACTTATCGCTGGAACTGAGTATGCAGGTGAGACAAAAAAATCAGTTTTCACTCTCCTAAATTTTTTATTGCCAGAAAAAAAAGTAATGCCGATGCATTGCTCAGTTAATTCCGGAGAAAAGGGAGACTCAGCTATTTTCTTCGGTCTCTCTGGAACTGGAAAAACAACCCTGAGTGCTGATCCAAATAGATCTTTGTTGGGAGATGATGAACATGGATGGTCAGACGAAGGTCTTTTTAATTTTGAAGGTGGTTGTTATGCAAAATTGATACGTTTATCAAAAGATGCTGAGCCAGAAATCTATAAGACAACTCAAATGAAGGGAACAGTTATAGAAAATGCGGTCATGAATAATGATGGTCTTTTAGACCTTGATGACAACTCACTCACTGAAAATACAAGAGGCGCATATCCGTTAGATTATATACCTGGAGTAATAAAATCTGGAAAAGCACCTCACCCTAATAATATTATAATGTTAACAGCAGATGCATTCGGCATATTACCACCTATTGCAAAATTAACTCCTGAACAAGCAATGTATCATTTTCTTTCAGGCTATACTGCAAAAGTAGCGGGCACCGAAATTGGACTATCAAATGAACCTCTGGCTACATTTTCAACATGTTTTGGAGCTCCTTTTATGCCCAGAAATCCAATTGAATATGGAAATCTACTTAAAGATAAAATCTCTAAATTTTCTGTAGATTGCTGGTTAGTAAATACTGGATGGTCAGGTGGTGTTTATGGAGTTGGTAAGCGAATATCAATTAAAGATACTCGAAGATTACTTGATGCTGCACTATCTGGCGAACTTTCAAATACACAGATGAGGAAAGATGAGAATTTTGGATTTAGTGTACCTTTAACAGTTAAAGACATTGATGAAGCTATATTAGATCCGAGAAAGACTTGGAGTAATGCATCAGAGTACGATGAACAAGCTAAAAAATTAGTAAATATGTTTATTGAAAATTTTGTAAAATTTGAGTCTGATGTAGAGGACAAAATTCTTGCATCAGGTCCGGTAACTAATTAGGTCCCACTACACTCTCAAGATCTTCTTTGTAGCTAAAACTTGCAATATAATAACAAATGATTGCAATTAAACCTGTTAAGCCAACCGAGACCAATGAATATGTATATGGTGCAGAAAAATCGTTGAAAACATAATCCACTAAATATCCAGTAAAAAAACTTCCTACTCCCATTCCAATAATATTAACTCCCAATATAAAAATAGCTACCATCGTCGATCTTACTTTCACTGGAGTTAACTCTTGAACAGCAGCAAATACTGGTCCATAAAAAAAAGTAACATTAAATGATACAAAAAAAAGTGTGAAATAGAAAAAATATGAGTCAGGACTGATAAATCTGTAACTAACAGTTAAAGGCGTTAAGATTATGTAAGATATAACTAAAAAAGTCATTACACCTCCTTTAAAATAATGACTTAAACGATCTGATAAAATTCCTCCAGCAAGAGCACCTATCGTTCCTCCTATTATAAATAAAAAACCAAACAACGAGTTATAAGAGCTTGCGGTAAAACCTCTTTCATTTACTGCCCACAAAACCTCAAAGTTTCCAGCCCCTAAAGGTATGTGTAAAAAGATGCTTCCTATAATTACAAATGTTAAACATTTAGAGTTATAGAGAGCAGATTTGGTCATACTCAGAATATCTTTAATGCTATTTGGTGTTGAGGTTTTATCAAAGTTTATATCTAATTGACCCCTTATTGGTTCAAAAAGAAAATAAGTAAGTATGCCAAGCCCCATACCAATCAAACCAAGAAAAATAAATACTGCTCGCCAACCAAAAATGGGGCCAAAAAATGCAGCAATTAACATTCCACATCCAACACCTAAAGGTATACCTAAATAATAAATTGCTGATGCTGTTCCTCTTTGATTTTGCTTGAAAAGATCTGAAAGCATTGATATTGCGTTTGGTGTTAAAGCTGACTCACCCACCCCAATAAGGGCTCTAGCAAAAATTAAATGAGAGAAATTTTTTGCTATACCAGTTACGGCTGTCATTAAACTCCATAAAAATACACCTGCAGCAGCAATTTTCATCCTGCTAAATTTATCGCCAAGTACTCCCATGAAAATTCCGAATACTGAATAAAAAAAAAGAAAGTAAACGCCTGTCAGTAATCCCCATTGAACATTAGTAAGATTAAATTCTGATTTTATTTGTGGAGCAAAAGCAATTAAAAGATTTCTGTCTACAAAATTAAAAATGTTTAAAATTAAAAAAAAGGCGAGATAGAAATATGGAGAATTAAATCTCATTAATTATTCTCTATGATAGTCATCTTCATATCTTACAATATCATCCTCACCAAAATATGTGCCTGTCTGCACTTCAATTATATTTAGCGGTGAATCAGTGTTGTTTTCTAGACGATGTTTACTGCCTACAGGAATAAAAATTGAATTATTTACTTTTAAATTATGCTGAATGTCATCAATCAATACAGTTGCTTCGCCCTTGATAACTGTCCATATTTCAGATCTTTTGGTATGTGACTGATAACTTAGTCTTGAATTTGGATCTACCTGTATTTCCTTTATTTTATGATCATCACTATCATCAATTATTCTAAACCAGCCCCAAGGTCTGTATTCAAGTGGCCCTTGCCAATTTTTTAATATCCAACTAGATGAATTCTTTTTGAAATCCCCTCCAACACCAAATTCAAATTCTACATTTTTATTATTTTTAAATTTTTCCATCTCAGGAATATTATCTGAGGTTCTATCCCCTCCATTTGCAAAAATTATTTTATTATCTGGATATTGATCTATTACTTTTTGAATTGCGCCTGAAGCTGAATTTAATTCATCATCGATAAATTCAATCACTTTATCCACTACAGATAAATTTGATACTATTTCAATTCTTTCCTCGATTGGAAGAAAAGGACTTCCTTTTTTTTGTACCAACCATTGATCAGAATTGACACCTACAATAAGTTTATCCCCTAATTTTTTTGCATTCTTTAGATATGCGATGTGCCCACTATGAATTGGATCAAAGCCTCCAGTAACAAGAACAATTACCTCTGACATTAATGAGCATCACTCCAATTTAGAGCATGGTTATAGTCAACTACTAAAGGTACAGAAAAATTAAATTTGGGCATTAATGCATTTTCCATTTCTTCAATAATAATTTTTTTAAAGTAGTCTAATTTACTTTTTTTTATTTCAAAAATTAATTCATCATGAACCTGTAAAAGCATTTTACAATCATTAGAATTTTTAATTTTACCATTTATTTTAATCATGGCTAATTTAATAATATCAGCTGCAGTACCCTGAATTGGTGCATTTATTGCTGCTCTTTCTTGAAAAGATCTAAGAGCAAAATTTTTGTCCTTAATTCTTGGAAAAAAGCATTTTCTTCCACAAATCGTCTCAACATAACCGTTATTTCTACAAAACTCCTTCGTATGATCCATAAATTCCTTGATTCCTGAAAATTTTTGAAAATATTTTTTTATAAAATTCCCTGATTCATAATTTGATATTGAAAGCTGTTTTGCAAGTCCATAGGCTGAGATCCCATATATGATTCCAAAGTTAACTGCTTTGGCTTTTCTTCTTAATTCGTTATCTACATCTTTTAGTTTTACATTGAAAATTTCTGAGGCGGTCATTTGATGAATATCTTCATTATTTATAAACGCTTCCTTTAGTTGTGCCACGTCAGCCATATGTGCGAGAACTCTTAGTTCAATTTGACTATAATCGGCAGCAAACATCACATAGCCTTGATCGGGTATAAAGGCCTTTCTAATTGATTTCCCTTCCTCTGTTCTTATCGGAATATTTTGTAGGTTTGGATCTGATGATGCCAGTCTTCCTGTATTAGTTGAAGCCATAGCAAATGATGTGTGTATTCTGCCTGTTTTTTCTACAATATGGTTCTGAAGTGCATCTGTATATGTATTTTTTAATTTAGAGATTTGTCGCCACTGAATAATTGTATCAGCAACTTTATTTCCTTCATATGCAAGATCTTCTAAGACTTCAATACCTGTGGATTTTTCACCAGTTTTGGTTTTTTTAGGTGGCTTAAGTTTTAATTTATCAAATAAAATTTCAGATAATTGTTTTGGAGAGCCAATATTAAATTTTGAACCTGTTTCCTTGTATATTTTTTTTTCAAGTTTCTCTATTCTCTGTGAGAATTTAAATGATAAATCATTTAGATATTTCTTATCAACTTTAATTCCATTGGTTTCCATTGATTGGATCGGATTAATTAGTTCTCTTTCAATGTTGGTATAAATATAATTGCCTTTCTCTTGTTGAACTCTTTTTTTTAAAAACAAATATAATTTATAAGTTATTTCTGCATCTTCAGCTGCATAATTTATTGCGTCATCAATTTTTACTTTGTCAAAAGTAATCTGTGATTTACCGCTGCCAACTATATCTTTAAATTTAATTGTTTCTCTGTTTAAATGAATATTGGCTAATTCATCCATATTATGCCGATTGACACCTGCATCGAGAACATAAGACATTAACATGGTGTCGTGAAAACCCCTTACTTCAACTCCATATTTATTTAAAATTGAATTATCATATTTAATATTGTGGCCTATTTTAACTATCGACTCATCTTTCATTATAGGGGCAATTATTGATAGAAAACTTTTGAGAGATATTTGGCTTTGAATTTTCTTTTTTTCATGATCAACATGTTGCACCGGAATATAGTAGGCAATTTTCTGGTTAAAACAAAAAGAAACACCAACTAGATTAGCCTCGATTATATTGAGCGAGTCTGTTTCAACATCATATACAAATTCACCCGCATCATAGATTTCGCTAACCAGCTTTTTAAGTTTTTTTTCATCATTTATTAAATTGTAAGAAGATTTGGAATTAGAAATTTTAACTGATTTTGTAAAATGATCATCTGGTTTTTCAATTTGCTCATTTAAATTTTTTATTTTTTTGGTGCTTGTTAGCTTTTTGGATGTAATTTTTATATTTGGATTTTTTTTTCTTATCCTTTCAGATAACTTCTTTAACTCCAGCTCATCTAAAAAAGGAATTAAAGTCTCAACAGAAATTTCTTTTTTAACTAAATCATCGAGAGCTGGAATATTGTTTACATCCCTTTTCAACGTAACTAATTCTTTGCTTATAAGGATATTTTTCCTACTATCCCTAATTGTTTCTCTGCGCTTTTGCTGTTTGATTTCCTCATAGTTTTCCAAAAGATTCTCAATACTCTGAAATTCATTAATAAGCTGCGCTGCAGTTTTAATTCCAATACCTGGTGCGCCTGGTACATTGTCAGAACTATCACCAGCCAGTGCTTGAACATCAATAACATTTTTTGGACCAACACCAAACTTTTCTAAGACTTCATTCGGGCCAATTGTTTTATTTTTCATTGTATCGATTAATTTCACCTGATTTGAAACAATTTGCATAAGATCTTTATCAGAGGATACTATAGATACACTCCATTTTTTATTTTCTGCGAGTGATGCATATGTTGCAATAATATCATCTGCTTCATAACCACTTAATTCAATAGATGGTATGCCAAAAGCTTTCACAGCATCCTTAATTATTTTAAATTGTGGTATTAAGTCCTCTGGTGGATCAGCTCTATTAGCTTTATATTCTTTGTAAATATCATTTCTAAAAGTTTTTCTAGCACTGTCAAAAATTACCGCTAGATGAGTTGGGCTAATTTTTTTGTCAGTATCTTCAATTAATTTGTAAAGCATATTACAAAAACCATTCACTGCTCCGGTTGGCAGCCCATCACTTTTTCGATATAGTGGTGGCAATGCATAATATGCTCTAAATATATATCCTGACCCATCAACCAAAAATAGGTGATTTCTATCAGCCATTTATTTAAGTATAAATAGTTTACTACAATACGGACAAACGATCTGGTTATCATCTCCCATATCAAGGTATACTTTTGGGTGACCCAATGGACCTTCAACTCCAGCGCAGCTTAATTTTTTTGAAGTAACATATTCAATATCTTTATTTTGTGCGCTTTTTATTTCTGGAGAATTCATAATCAGAATGATACAAGAAATTACTTTGAAAAACTATTAATTCTAATATTTATTATTTTTTTATGTCAGGCGATGTCGCAATATCAGTGAGAGACTTAAATAAAATTTACGGCATAGGATCTAAAAATGAAAAAGTAGCTCTGAATAATATCTCCCTTCAAGTAAAGAAAGGCTCGATATTTGGATTGCTAGGGCCTAATGGTGCGGGTAAATCAACTTTTATTAATATTTTAGCTGATCTGGTAAGAAAAACATCTGGGCACATAGACATATTTGGCATGAGCCATGATGAAAAGTTAAAAGATGTGAAAAAATTAATGGGTATTGTTCCTCAAGAGTTAAATATCGATCCTTTTTTTACTCCATATGAGTTATTAGAAATCCAGGCTGGTTTATTTGGGGTTCCAAAAAATAAAAGAAGAACTGATGAGATTCTAAAGCTTCTTGCGCTAGAAGATAAATCGCACGCATACGCTAGAACATTATCAGGAGGAATGAGAAGAAGATTGCTGATAGCTAAAGCAATGGTTCATAATCCTGAAATATTAATTCTTGATGAACCAACTGCTGGTGTAGATGTTGAGCTTAGAGCAAATTTATGGGCTAATATAAATAAATTAAATAGTGAAGGTAAAACAATTATCATTACTACTCACTATTTACATGAAGCAGAAGAGTTGTGTAATGAAATTGCAATAATAAATGATGGTAATTTAATAACAAAGAATACGACATCAAATATAAAATCATTAATTGACAGAAAACAAATAATTATTTCATTAGATAATGAATATCCTAATCTAGAGCTAATAATGGAGTTAAATTTAGAATGTGAACTAAACAATGGCACTCTAATAATTAATTACAAGCCTAGCGAAATCAGGATCAACAAAATTTTAGATACATTGCGATTATCTAATATTCAAATTAAAGATTTAACTATAAATGAGACAAAGCTTGAAGATGTATTTCTCAAATTAACTAAGAATTAATTTTTTTTCTTGGGAACAATTTATCAAGTACAACAGCTAGAGCAGGCAATGTTGTCATCGCACAAACCATGTTAATTATAAACATAAAAGTAAGTAATGATCCCATATCTGCCTGAAATTTTAGTGCAGAGAATGACCATGTTGAAACACCAATTGCTAGAGTAATAGCTGTAAATACTACTGCAGCACCTGTATTTGCAAAAGTATGTTCAAATGCCTCTGTAATATCAAGACCTTCTTTCATTCTCATATTTAATCTATTGTATATATAAAAAGCATAGTCTACTCCAACACCAACAGCCAAAACCATAACTGGTAAAGTTGAGACCTTAAGGCCAATTTGAGCTAAGTCCATAAAGGCATACCCAAGCATTGTTGCAAAGGTTAGGGGAACGGTGCAGCAAACAGTCGCTCTCCAGTCTAAATATGTTGCAAAGACAAGAATTATGATAACGATATAAACAGCTATCATCATAGGCAGTTCCCCTTCTTCAATAACTTGATTTGTTGCATGTTGAATTCCTACTGTTCCACTTGCCAACCTGTATTTGATTTCATCTGTATCAAAGAGGATATGAGAATATTCAGGGTTTTCTTCAAAAAATTCTTTAAAAACTATTTCAGATTGTTTTATATCACGAACTCTAAAATCAGTTTTCTCGTCATACGAGTTAATGTCACGATAATAAGCAACCAAAGGTGCCCATAAATTTCTTGAGTTGAAGCCCTTTTCGTAACTAAAATCAGTAAATTCATCATCAGTAAATATCACAGGATTTTCAACACCTAAATCTGTAATGGGTCGTTCATTGCTTCCAACAAAACTTGCATCAGGGATTATTTCAGTGCCTTCTGCTGGCTTTTCAATTAAAACCCTGAACGTTAGAGTCTCATCTGAATCTCTAAATTGTTTGTTATATTCCTCGAGAAATTCTACTAATCGACTAATTGTTGTGGCTTTATGATCTTCTGTGAAGACATATATAGGCATTATAGAACAGGCTTCATTAATTAGGCCCGTTGATGGATCAACCACACTTGTTGCAAATGCAAGTGCTCTTTCATTTCTTGGAAGATAAGTCCATTTTAAGTTACCTTCCGCATATCCACTCAAAGCTCTTTTTGCTACACTTGATAACGAAATTACTTTTGTAACGCCGGGAATATTTTCTAAATACCAATGTAAATTATTCTGCGCTTCCATTATATAATCTGATCGACAAGGATTTATTCCTCCCGTTGCACCAGTTTCAGCGATAACGACGAGGACGTCAGTTGTCACGGCATACCTGCTGGTTATTTCATTAATGTCTTTATTATATCTAGCTTCAGGTCTCAATTCCGGTGCACCTGCGTGTAAGTCTCCGACGTGTCTTTCACTCGCTAGATAAGTTGCCCCTGCAAACAGTAATGCGCTAACAGACAACGTAATGACAGCAGGTTTGGGTCGAGCAAGCAATCCAAAAAAGCCCATTAAATTTTGTCTATAAGTTATTGCTGATTGAGCTCTTGTTGCAAAGCTTTTATTATATCTTGCATAGGAAGCGGCCAATGGAAGCATAACAAGGTTTGTAATTATTTTAAATGCAACGCCTATCGATGCAGTTATTCCTAGCTCTTGTATCATACCTATAGGAAGCAAAATCAAGGTTCCGAAGCCAACTAAATCTGTAACTAGAGCCATTGTTCCTGGCACTAATAATCTTGAAAAAGACGCTCTTGCTGCGTATTCTGCTGTTTGACCCTCTATTACTTCTTTTGTAATTTGATTAACCTGCTGTATTCCATGAGATACTCCAATTGCAAATACCAGAAAAGGTACAAGAATTGCAAGAGGGTCTAATCCAAACCCTAAGATCTTTAACATTCCAAACTGCCAAATCAATGATGTTAATGAGCAAATTAGTGGGAGGAATGTAAGTGTCCACGATCTAGAATACCAGTAAACAGCAAGTACTGTAAGTAAGAAAGCAAGTCCAAAGAATATTACTACATTGTAAGCTTCACTTGCTATATCTGAAATCATTTTAGCAAAACCGATTATTTCTACTCGATAATTACCTTTTTCAAATTCATCTCTAATAACCTCTATGTCTTGTCCCAATTGAAGGTAATCTAATCTCTCGCCTGTTTTACGATTAAACTCTGTTAACTCAACTTTAATTAATGAGGATGTAAAATCATTAGATACAATGCTGCCAACATGACCCCCTGTTAGTATTCTTTCTTTAATCTTATTTATTTCTGTTTCATTTAACTTCTCAGGAGTTAAGTTTCCTGGAATTACCTCAGTACTTTCAAAGCCTTCTTCAGTTACACGCATTACTTTCACATTTGGTGTCCATAATGATTGCATTGAGCCCTGATTTACACCCGGCAAATACCTTATCCTCTGGTTGAGCTCAAATAACTTTTTTAAATATTCTTGATTGAATATGTCACCATCTGTTGTTCTTAATGCAACAGTTATGCTATTAGTTCCACTTAGATCATCTTGATATTCATAATAAGTTTTCACAAAAGAGTGATTACTTGGTAGTTGTTTATAAAATCCTGCATCCATTCTTATTTGAACAGCAAAATATCCCATTACTAAAGTGAGAAGGACAAAACTCAAAAGAACCAGTAGACGAAATTTAAAGAACCAATTTTCTATTTTTTGCAACATTCTCTAATAAATGATTAATTTTAATGATAGTCGCACAAAATATGAGAAATTAATGATTTTGTACATTGTTAAATTATAAACGTTTCAAAGATTTTCAAGAACCATGGAAGGGTATAATAATGACATAAAATATTTAATTATATAAATTACTGTTTTTATTAAATTTTTTATTGAATTAAATGAACAAGCGTTCATATATATATTTAATAATTAATTAAAATGTATATACTAATTTTTATGGTTGAGTTATCGCAAAAAATACAGATTGCTAAAATTGTAGCTAAAGACCAGGTTTATAAAGTACAAGAGAAATGGCAAACTTCCAAGTCGGGTAAAAACTCTCTTACAAAAGACCCTGCTTATAATGCAGCAAATCCTAAACACTTTATTCCAATGATGGATGAGGATCGCTACAGTGATCGATCAGATGCATTTGATAAAATAATTAGCGCTACACATAGACATTTTTGGGATCCCAACGATAAAAAATATATTGATTTTGATATTCCATTTGATACAGAAAATAAAAACATTGTTGACCCTGATGGACCTTTTGGGATTGAACTTCAAATACCAAGTATTAGAGAAAAGTTGTCAAAGCAGCAATTAATCAAATTAAATAATGAGAGTTTTAGATTTGTATTATCCCAGATTCTTCATGGAGAACAGGCTGCTCTTTCATTAAGTGCAAGTTTATGTCACGTATTAAGAGACCCGGGTGCTCAAGAATATGCAGCTAATCAAACAAGAGAAGAAGCTAGACATGTTGCTGGTTTTACTAAATATATACAAGCAAGATGGGGATCACCTTACAAGGTTGGACCAACATTAGGTAGAGTAGCTAATGAGATAGTTTCATCTGATTTAGTTTATAAAAAAATCATCGGAATGCAGATGATGATCGAGGGATTGGCTATGGGAGCATTTGCCATGGCATATGACAATACAAATGACCCAGTATTAAAAACTCTATTAAAATACACAATGAGTGATGAAGCTTTCCATCATAAATTTGGTAAAATATGGGCAGATAGAACAGTGCCAAAATTGACTAAGAAGGAGCATATCAAAGTCGAAGATTGGGCCGAAAAAATATTTGTTGAACTTCTGTTTAACTTAGTGAATCCATTTGAGAAGAAACATGTATATTCCTGTGTTGGCTTAGATCATAAGTGGGTTGACCGAGAATTCCATAAATATATAGACCAAGGCGAAGTAATAAAGGACGAGATGAAAAATCAAAATAATATCTTTAGAGTTCTTGTCAAAACACTTTTAAAAGCACACATAATTACTGATAGAACTAGAGCAACTTATGCAGAATTTGTTAACATGGATGAATTAAATAATGAAAGCGATACTGTTGCTGGTCAGGAAATTGCTGATCAAGGTGTAAGTGCCTTAAGTGAAATCAATCAATTAAGGAAAACTGCTTAGCTAGTTATTTAGGGGATTTTTTCTGCAATATTCTCTGCAAAGTACGTCTGTGCATCTTTAATCTTCTAGCAGTCTCAGAAACATTTCTGTTACACAGCTCATATATTCTAAGTATATGCTCCCACTTTACCCTATCCGCAGACATTGGATTTTGTGGAGGTTCAGGTGTAGATGAATAAGGAGCCTTTAGTGCAGCCTCAATATCATCAGCATCCGCCGGTTTAGCAAGATAATCACAGGCTCCCTCTTTTACAGCAGCTACTGCAGTTGGAATATTCCCATATCCTGTGAGCATTACTATTTTACTGTCTGGCCTTTTATTGGATAAAATTGAAACAACCTCCAAGCCGTTACCATCATTTAGGCGTAAATCAATAACAGCATATTTTGGAGCATTTGCATTAACCAATGATATAGCCTCTAAAACTGATGAAGCCCCAAAAGCATCGTAGCCCTTACGTTTCATTGCAGTAATTAACCTATTTCTAAACACATCGTCATCATCAATAATCATTAATGATTTTTCGTTATTCATATAAACTTCTTTTACATTACTCATTGGATAAATTAAGGTAATTTTTTAATAAAACTATTTTTACCAATCCTCCTCCACCTTCCCTTTGAGAAAATTTAATCTCACCTTGGGACTTTGCAAGTAAGTTTTTAGAAATGAATAATCCTAAGCCAAGACCCTGATTTTTAGCCTTATTATTATTTTTAATATACGGTTCCCCAAGAAAGGGGAATATTTCAGGTGCGAACCCAGGACCATCATCCGCAACTTCAATAATGATATTATTATCTTTGCTAATTAAATTGATGTCTATTTGCGAGCTTGCAAATTTAAATGCATTATCAACTACATTAGTTATTGAATGAACTATTTCAGCTGACCTGGGAATTGTAACTTTGATATTCTCAAAATAAGGGTCATTGGAAATTATAATGTTAACATTATTCTTATCATAAGAAGATGTTATTTCATTAATCAAACGAATAAAATCTAACCGATTTATAAACTCATTATTTTTGTCATCTAAACTATTTGATCTTAATCTTTCTAATATATTGCTACATCTTTTAAGCTGAGATTGTATCACATTTAAATCTTCTTTTACTTGTTCATCATCGTAATTATTGACAAGTTCTTTTGTAATTACTGAAATAGTTGATAACGGAGTACCAAGTTCGTGTACTGCTGCAGCCGTTAATCCCATCAACGCAGAAATTTTTTCCTCATTTGAAAGAGATAGTTGCGTTTCTTTTAGTGCCTTACGAGTTTTTCTTGAATCATCTGCTACCCTAAAACAATAAAATGTGAGAAATATTGCCGCAATTATTAATGCCGACCATATTAAAAATATCTCGAAACTAGAAAATTCATTTTGACTAATATCCAATGCATCGCTTTCTAATGGGTAATAAAAAAACGCAAGGAAATTAAGTGAAATAATAGCTATTAACGTGATAAAAATTATTCTTTTTAGATCAAGATAGGTAGCTGCAATAACAAGCGGTGCAAGTATTAATACAGAAAATGGATTCGTTAGACCTCCAGTTAAAAAAAGAAGACCCACTAATTGAAGTAAATCGAATACAAGAATTAAAAAAGTTTCGTTATAATTAAGTATTTTTGTTAAAGGGTAAAAAATACTTACGAGAATATTTAATACAACGCTGAGGAGTATTAAAAATATACAGAAATATATGCTAAAACTTATTTCGAAATAAAAATATGCAATTATAACTGCAAAGAACTGACCAAATATTGCTGTCCAATGTATTAGATTTAGAGTTCTTAATTTTAAATTAATTTCCTCATCAAAAGATTGTTTAAGCAAGTTAGTCAAAATTTATTTCCTATTATTAGACATGTTAATCTAATAATATTCTATATACTTTCAATCACAAAAAATATGCAAAAATATCACATCATCAGCTATAACAAGAAAAGCATTCAATTGTTGATAAAAAAAAATAAATTATCAAAAAATTATAAGCTTACTTTTGATAAAAAAAATCTTCGTGGGTTAGTGTCTATTCCCAATTATGTTTCATTTAAAAGCGGGCTCGAATTTGCAAATGAAAATGTTAAATGGTTAGATAAAGAAATTAACAAAATTCTACCTATAGTTTTTATAAAGCATAATGCCTCTTTATTTATTATGGGGAAGAGAATGAAAATTATTTTTGAAGAAGATAATTTTAATAAAGTGTACATTAAAAATAATAAGATCATCATTGTATCACACAAAGACGGTCATAAAAAAATTTTTAAAAAATGGATTATTAATCAAATTTTAGATCAATCAAAAAATTATGTTGATATCGTATCTAAATCACTTGATTTAAATATTAAAGCTCTAAAAATTTCCAATAGTTTTAATTATTGGGGATCTTGTAGCTCAGCGGGAATAATACATTTAAATTGGAGATTGGTTTTTGCTCCAACAAAAATCTTAAAATATATTATTGTACACGAGCTTTGCCATTTAAAAGAATTTAACCACACAAAAAAATTTTGGTTGCTAGTGAAAAGATTCTGTCCTGATTATAAAAATCAAATATTATGGTTAAAGAAAAACGATAACTATCTTTATAGGATACGTTTTGACTAGATATCTAGGTTTACTACTTTATCAGCTCTATTTTCAATAAATTCCTTTCGTGGTAGAACATTCTCACCCATTAAATCTTCAAATACGCCTTTTGTAGACTCTTCATCATCAATTTTTACTTGTATTAAGGATCTATTTTTTGGATCTAATGTTGTTTCCCAAAGTTGATCTGGATTCATTTCGCCCAATCCCTTATATCTCTGCATTGATAGACCTTTTTTACCTAAATTTTGAATAGTGTTGAAGAGCTGAGAAGGGGAATAAACCTTGAGTGTTTCATTTTTTAAAATTAGTTCACCAGACATCTCAAACATTTGAAAAAGTTCTGAGTAATTTGAGTTAAGATTTTTTATAAGTTGCGATTCCAACAGATTATTGTCTATAACAATACTGTCCTCAAGACCTCTTAATTCACGCCTAAATACAAATCCCTTATCAATTGAATATTCACCCTTCCAACCTCTATCATAATCTGGCCTACTTATATTAATCCTTTTTGAAATATAATTAATAGCTTCTTTTGTTTTTTCTTTTGAGCCTAAAAACTTATTGACATCCAGACATCCAGAAATAGCAATTTGCTCTAAAACTTTTTTGTCATATCTTTCAGGAACCCTACTATAAATCTCAATGACTTCCGCAATTTTATTTAGAGTATTTACTAATTCCTCTTCTTTCAATTGATTTCCTAGTGCAGTCTTAAAGATTGCATCATCGACTCCATATTTTATAAGAGATTTATGCAGATTTTCTTCATCACTTATATAAAGTTCTTCCTTACCTCGTTTAATTTTAAATAAAGGTGGTCTTGCAATATATAGATTACCATTTTCAATAAGTCCCCTCATTTCCTTAAAAAAGAAAGTCAGCAAAAGTGTTCTTATGTGCGACCCATCAACATCAGCATCAGTCATTATTATAACTTTATGGTATCTTAACTTATCAGAACTAAATTCATTAGGCCCTATACCTGTTCCAAGTGCTGTAATTAGAGTTCCTATTTCTTGTGAGCCTAGGATTTTATCTGTTCTCGATTTCCAAGTATTAAGTATCTTACCTCTTAATGGTAAGATTGCCTGAAACTTTCTATCTCTCCCCTGTTTAGCTGAGCCACCAGCAGAATCTCCCTCGACAATAAATATTTCTGAAAGTGACGGATCTTTTTCCTGACAGTCGGCTAGTTTTCCTGGTAAGTTTGTTATTTCAAGTGCAGATTTTCTTCTCGTAAGTTCTCTAGCTTTTCTTGCTGCTTCTCTTGCCTCAGCAGCTTTTTGAATTTTTAGGAAAATTTCTTTTGCTATATTTGGATGTCGTTCAAACCAGTCAGACAATTTTTCATTGACTAAATTCTCTACTACCGGCCTAACCTCAGAAGAAACAAGCTTGTCTTTTGTTTGTGAAGAAAACTTCGGATCTTGAACTTTAACAGATAAAACTGAAGTTAATCCCTCCCTAATATCATCACTATTTGGGCTAATTGATTGTTTCTTTGAAACTTTACTGCCGTCTAAATAATTATTAACAACTCTCGTAAGTGCTGCTCTGAAACCTGATAAATGAGTGCCGCCATCCTTTTGTCTAATATTATTAGTGAAGGTGAGAATTTGCTCATAATAACTATCATTCCACCAAAGAGAGCAACTAAACTCAATATTATTCTTGTACCCTTCTATACTTATTGGTTTTTCAATCAGAGATTTTTTTGATTTATCAAGATATTTAACGAACTCACCAATACCTCCCTCGTAATGAAATTTACTTTCTTTTTTATCTGCATTCCGACTATCATAAAAAATTATTGTTATCTGAGAGTTTAAGAAAGCCATCTCTCTAAACCTTTGTTTTAAAATTTTTGAGTCAAATTCAGTATCTGAAAAAATATTTTTATCTGGGTAAAATCTTAGTTTAGTGCCATTTTTTTTTATATTTTTATCTGTTACACTAAGAGGGCTTAAGGCTTCTCCATTATTAAATTCAATAAAATGCTCTTTTTGATCGCGATATATTTTAAGATGAAGTTTAGAAGACAATGCGTTAACTACTGAAACGCCTACTCCATGTAATCCTCCAGATACCTTATATGAGTCTTGATCAAACTTTCCGCCTGCATGAAGTTGGGTCATTATCACTTCTGCTGCTGAGATTTTTTCTTCAGGATGAATTTCTGTTGGAATCCCTCTACCATTGTCTTCCACAGTAACTGATCCATCACTGTTCAAAGTAACAGCTATTTGGTCACAGTGACCCGCAAGAGCCTCGTCAATTGAATTGTCAACGACTTCAAATATCATATGATGTAAACCGCTACCATCATCGGTATCACCAATGTACATTCCTGGTCTCTTACGAACCGCCTCAAGACCCTTTAGAACTTTGATGGACTCAGCGCCGTAATTATTTGAAACTTCGCTCACTTATATGTTTTTTTTTATCACATTATACAACATTTTTCATGTCAAAGAAAACAGTTTGGTTATTAATATTCTCAAATAGATTTTTTGAAACACCAGAGAACCATACTTGTGATTTTAAACTCTCTAGTTCACCAAATAGAAATTCTTTATGTTCAGTGTCCAGATGTGCCATTGCCTCATCAATTAAAATAATAGGGGAGCGACTGTTGTTTTGGTCTTTTACCATATTAGCAACTGATAAAAATATTGAAAGTAATATAGATTTTTGTTCCCCGGTTGAACAATTTCTAGCTTCAATAATCCTTTCAATGTTATTGAATATATTAATTTCCACCTTATTAACTGTTAAGGTAGTTTTGTTTAATGCAGAATCTATTTCCCTATTTTTATTTAATGCATTTATATACTTTTCTGCAAAATCTTCAGAATTTCTAATATTACCTAATTTGGATAATTCATGATAAATATCAATTTGGCATGCGTTGAAAGGAACCTTAACAGATCTTAGGTTATCGTTAAGCTGGTCGATAAAAGTTATCCTATCAATTAGCAATCTAACAGAGAGGTTTGCAATATTTTTTTCGACAATAATCAACCAATCTGTATCGTAATTTTTTTCTTTCAATAAAGCTAATCTCTCGCTTAGTAATTTTTTCAGTTTTGCATAATTTTTTAAGTGGCTTTTATTTATATTGAAAATAAGACGGTCAAAAAAATTTCTTTTCTCAGAGTTACTTTGAATTAATACTTTTTCCATAATTGGTGTAATCCATAATATATTTATGAATTCTAATAATTGAAAATTAGTAATTTTCTCATTATCTACTGAAATATAATTTTTATTTTTTTCCACAGATGAAAAGCTTCGAAAGAGTTCAACTTCACCAGTGTCATATTTTACATTTATTTTAATCTCAAAATTCTTTTGCTCCCCATCCTTATTTGGCATCTCCTCAAAGCGTGAATTTTTTATGCCACGACCAGGTGAAAAAAGTGATATCGCCTCTAATATATTTGTTTTGCCTGATCCATTATTTCCATTAAGGACAACAAATGAACCGAGATCTTTTAGATTTGTATTTAAATGATTTTTAAAATTAATTAGTGAAATTTTGTTAATCCTAGTATTAGGATACATAATTAAATTCGCATAGGCATTAGAACGAAAAATAGATTTTCATCTGTCTTATCAAGAATAATGGCTGGTGAGACCGAGTCTAATAAACTTATGTCAACTTCCTCTCCATCAACTTCATTACAAATATCTATGATATATTTGGAATTAAAACCGATATCAACTTTATCGCCATCATAGCTGATATCTATTAACTCATTTGCTGAACCTTTTGATTGACTTTCAACACTTAGATTAAGCTTGTTATCCTCTAAAGATAGCTTGATTGCTTTAGATTTAGATTCTTCATTAGCTGCAACAGCTGAAACACGATCAATAGCATTTTTTAACTCATTATTATTTGTCTTAAAATTCTTGTTATTATTCTGAGGTATAACTTTTGTATAGTCAGGAAATGTACCGTCGATAACCTTTGAGATGATTTTTAGATCATTAAAGGCAAATTTTATTTTATTTTCATTTAATGAAATACTCACATCGCCATTGGCATCATCAAGCACTTTTCTTAATTCGAAAATAGTCTTTTTTGGAATAATAATACCAGTTATCTCTTCAGCTCCCTGTGGAAGAGGAATATCATATTGAGCTAAACGATGACCGTCTGTGGCAACAGCCCTTAAAAATTGTATAGAATTTCGATCAGCTTTATGCAGAAAAATACCATTTAAATAATATCTCGTTTCCTCGTTTGACACTGCAAATTTAGTTTTGTCTATAATTCTAATCAACTCATCAGCGCTTAAAACAAAGTTTGTTGATAAATCATTATCAGAAATAATTGGAAAATCGTCAGTTTTAAGAGTTGATAAGTTGAATTTAGATCTTCCACATTTTAGTATAATTTCATTTTCACCTTCTTCCATTGTCATAACAACTTCTGAACCTGATGGAAGTCGTTTAACAATTTCAAAAAATGTTATTGCTGAAACTGAGATTTCACCTGCTAAAGAGACTTCTGCTTTAATTTTGTCTGCACAATATATGTCCAAATTAGTCGAAGACAGAGTTAATTCATTATCTTTTGCTTTTAGTATAATATTTGAGAGTATAGGCAAGGTATGTCTTACTTCGACTATTCCATGAATATGGGATAATGCTTTCAGTAGATCTGAACTATTTATTTTAAATTCCATAAAGTATTAAGCATCAGTAATTGATTAAATAGAAGTTATCATTTGAGTAATCAAGTTAACATCCTCATCAAATTTAGAGTCATTTTCTTTTAATTCATCAATTTTTTTTACTGCATGAATAACAGTCGTATGGTCTCTTCCTCCAAATTTTCTCCCAATCTCAGGTAGCGATCTAGTTGTAAGTTTTTTTGATAAATACATTGCTACTTGCCTTGGTCTTGCAAAAGTTCTTATTCTTCTGCTAGATATAAGATCGTCAAGCTTAATGTTATAATAACTTGATACTTTCTTTTGAATTTCATCTATTGTAATTCTTCTATCATTAGACTTAAGTAAATCTTTTAAAACTGACTTAGTTAATTCAACGTCGATTTTCTTACCCAATATATTTGAGAATGTATAAACTTTATTAAGAGCGCCTTCAAGTTCTCTAACATTGGAGGTTACTGTTTTTGCTAAAAATGACAATACTTCCTCATCTAGACTTAATGAATTTTTATTTCGTTTAACAAGTTCTTCATATTTATTTTTAATAATTGAAAATCTCAAATTAAAATCCGCAGGCATAATATCTACTACCAATCCACCTGATAATCTTGACTTCATTCTTTCATTAAAGCTCCCTAATTCACTTGGGGATCTATCACCTGAAATTATGACTTTTTTGTTCATGTCTAATAGCGAGTTAAACGTATGAAAAAACTCCTCTTGTGTTGAAACTTTACCAATCATGAATTGAATATCATCGAGTATTAATACGTCTACGGATCTAAATTTTTGTTTGAATGACATTGTATCTTTTTGTCTTAAAGATTTTATAAATTGGAACATGAATCTTTCAGCAGAAAGATATAATACACTATTAACTATGTTTTCTTCTTTTAATTTCCATCCCATTGCATGCAGTAAGTGAGTTTTACCCAAACCAACGCCACCGTAAATGTAAAGAGGGTTAAAATCATTTACGTCAATTGAACAAAATCTTTTTGCAGAAGCAAAAGCAAGCTCATTCGATGGACCAACAACAAATTTATCAAACTTAAATCTGTCATCTAACGGCCAGTCGTCAATGTAATTAGAATTGTTAGAGTTATTATTTATTTTTCTATGTTCACCTGGATCTTTGTCAATATTAAGCATATTGGCAGTAAGTGAATTATCAATATTTATTTTTACTCTTTTGATTTGCGAGTTTTCTTGGTTTAGAAAAAATATAATTTTGTCTAAGTAATGTGAAGTAATCCAATCTCTAATAAATCTTGTAGGCACAGTAAAGTATAAAACATCTTCTTCTAGGTTTCTTATTGAAATATTCTTGATCCAACTATTAAATATCTCATTTCCATATTCTGTGTTGAGCTTTTTTAAGACAGAATTCCATTGATCTTTTAGATTTACTGATGAAGCTTGACTCTGATTAAGATCTTGATACATTTTTTGCAAGCCCCTCCAATAGCCCTAATAAAATCTTATCTAATTTACAAAAAAAACATATGCCTTTTTAAACTTTTTTTTGATGAAATCAAAATTTGATCAAAAGAGCCCTGACTAAATTTTTAATAATTTTAGTCTTAAAAAATTATTTTTTTGAATAATTAAAAAAAGATGTTTTTTAATTTGAAATAAATTAGCTTCTCTAAAAGTGAATCGCAATAGGAAAAAGAATTAAGATACTTATAAAATTTAGAGTTAAATTACTGCGTTATGTTTGCGTGTAACTTTCACTGCTTATCATAAGCTACGGAAAAGTTTAATGAATCTATTTAAGAGACTTTATTTGACTTGATAGACGTGAGATTTTTCTTGAAGCAGTATTTTTATGAACAATTTTTTTTGAAACAGCTGACATCATTTCAGATTCTGCCATTCTTAAAGCTTGACTTGCTGAAGCTTTATCACCTTTTGCAATATTTAGTTCGACTTTTTTGATATAGGTGCGATATCTATTTCTTACAGATTTATTGATATCTGTTTTTTTAGAAATTTCCCTGACTTTGCCTTTTGCTGATTTTGTATTTGCCATGTTTTTATGTATTTTTTATTTTTGACATTTAGCACAATAAAATGTGGAACGTTGGGCTATTACTATTCGTATTATAGGCGACTGACAAGTTCTTTTTCTACATTTTAATCCTTCCCTTCCATAAACTTTCAATTTATTTTGAAAATACCCCATCTTTCCAGAAATCATTGTATGATCATTAATACTTGAACCGCCTAATTTTATAGCTTTACGTAAAACAAATTTGATCGCTTTTACTAATTTCATGCAATCCTGCTTTGTAATACTATTTCCTAAGTTAGATGGATTAATACCAGACAAAAATAATGCCTCTGAGGCATAAATATTTCCAACACCGACAATATATTTTTGGTTCATGATTATATTTTTAATTGATGATTTTTTACTTTGTACTAGGTTTGACAAATATTTAAAATTTAATTGTCTACTAAGAGGTTCAACTCCAAGATCTCTAAAAAATTTATTATTTTTTAATAAGGATGTTTCAGTAACAAAAATATTTCCAAATCTTCTAGGGTCAATAAATTGTAGAACTATGTTCTTATCAAAAAATATACAAATATGAGTATGTTTGTAAATTTTTTTATTATTGTTAACAATAATAATTCTTCCTGACATGCCTAAATGTATAACTAAGGATTTATTATTTGATAGATTTATAATTATATATTTTGCTCTTCGGAAAACAGTTATGACTTTGCAGTCCTTAACTTTTGATGGTAAATCTTTTTGTATGGGATATCTTAATTTATTTATATATTTCTTAAGTTTTAAGATCTTATATTTTTTAATTTTACTTCTTATACCGTTTACAACTGTTTGGACTTCTGGTAGCTCTGGCATATATTACATATATATTTTTAAATTTATAAGATAATAAATAAATAAGCGTATTATGGAAACAAAAGAAGTTTTTGATAAAGTTGCGAGTAGATACGATATCATGAATGATATTATGTCACTCGGTGCACATAGGTATTGGAAAGAATTACTGATTGACTGGCTATCCCCAAAAAAAGATATGCATATAATTGATGTAGCCGGTGGTACTGGTGATGTTGCAAGACGCTTTTTAAAAAGGGTCAAAGGAAAAGGAAAGGCAACTGTGTGTGATCCAAATGAATTCATGGTTGAAGAAGGAAAAAAAAATCACACCTACAAAGATAAAATTGATTGGGTAGTAGCACCCGCTGAAGAACTTCCATTTAAAGAAAATACATTTGATGCATACCTCGTATCCTTTGGTGTTAGAAATTATTCTAATATTAAAAAATCATTAGGTGAAGCTTACAGAGTTCTTAAACCTGGAGGAAGTTTTTGTTGCTTGGAATTTTCTAAAGCTGAGAATGAAATAATTTCAAATGCATATAATATTTATTCTTCAATTATTCCAGTAATGGGTAAAATTATTGTTGGAGACGAAGAACCTTATAAGTACTTAACTAAAACAATTAGTAATTTCCCGTCACAGGAAAACTTTAAAAGATTAATTGAGAGTGCACACTTTAAAGAAGTAAAATATAGAAATATTTTTAATGGAATAGTAGCCATTCATCATGCTACAAAAATTATAGATGCTTAATAATTTTCTTTTTTTGATCAAACTAATAAGAGTACTTAAAAAATACAATTTATTAAGCTTAATAGGCAAAAATATACAATTTAAACTTTTATTTATTTTTTTTTCTAACTTAATTTCTATTGGCGTACCCTATGACAAGAAGAGCAAGGATAAGTCTGACGGATTAAGAATTGCGCAAGCATTGAATGAACTTGGCCCTTCATTTGTAAAACTAGGACAACTGATATCTACTAGGCCTGATATCGTAGGGAATACAATTGCTGAAGACCTCTCATTGTTGAGAGATAATTTACCCCCTTTTTCCAGAAAAAAAGCTATAGCAATTATTGAAGATGAGTTTGGAACAAATATTGACAATATTTTTTTACAATTTAGCGAACCTATTGCAGCAGCTTCAATCGCACAAGTACATTTTGCTAAAATAAAGTCATCAAATACAGAAATTGATGTAGCAGTAAAAGTTTTAAGGCCAGAAATAGAAAAAACCATCAACCAAGAGATGGAAAGACTTGAGTGGCTTACCACTTTCATGGAAAATTTTAAAGAATTTCAAAGGTTAAGACCTAATTCTATAATAAAGAAAGCGAAGGAAGTCATAAAGTTTGAGCTGGATTTAAGATATGAGGCTGCAGCTGCTTCAGAGTTATCTGAGAATACCAATATGGATGAGAGTTTTTATGTACCAACAGTTTATTGGGATAAAGTCACTCAAAAAATACTCACGATGGAAAAAATTATTGGTGTTCCAGCAGATAAAATTAATGAGTTGAACGAAAAAAAAGTAAATATGAAACAAGCAGCTGAAAATCTGATTATAAACTTTTTAAGACAGTCAATAAGAGATGGATATTTTCATGCTGACCTTCATCAGGGTAATTTATTCCTTAATCCAAAGGGTAAACTTTTAGCGGTTGATTTTGGTATTATGGGTAGACTAGATAAAAAAAATAGATCTTATTTAGCAGAAATTATTTATGGATTTATAAAACAAGATTATTTACATATTGCAAAAATTCATCAAGAAGCGGGCTTGATCGATAAAAATCAATCTATAGAGGATTTTTCACAAGCTCTAAGATCGATCGGGGAGCCAATCATAAATCAAAAAGCTAAAAATATTTCAATGGGAAATGTGCTTCTCCAGTTATTTGATATAACAAAGCAATTCAATATGTTTTTACAACCACAGCTTTTGCTTTTACAGAAAACAATGATAACAGTTGAGGGTGTTGCCAGAAAATTGGATCCGGATATTAATTTTTGGGAAATATCGAAACCTGAAATTGAAACATGGCTAAAAGATGAGTTAGGAATAAAAAATAGACTTCAACAAACACAACAAGCATTACAAAGTATAGCAAGAAAAATTCCTGACATTCCTGACTTTATCTCAAGAGCTGATCAAGCCTTTGATTTGATAGTAAAGAATGAAGAGGTTAAAACTCCAAAAAATAGAGATAGCAGTTCATATGTAATAGGTGGTATAGCTCTTGTAGTTGGCATAATGCTTACTTTTGTATTCATTTAGAAAAATTTTTCGTTTATTACTAGTCATTTAAGACAAAAGAGTATACGTGTACAAAATGCAAAATAAAAAAGTTCTATTGATTATTACTGGAGGCATTGCTGCATATAAGTCTCTAGATACAATACGTGAGTTAAAGAAAAATAACGTAGATGTAACATGTATTTTAACAAAATCTGGATCTGAATTTGTAACACCTTTATCTATTGAGAGTCTCTCAGGAAATAAAGTTTATACTGACTTATTTAATTTAACAGATGAGCATGAAATGGGTCACATTCAACTTTCTAGATTGTCAGATGTTATTTTAGTTGCTCCAGCGACTGCAAATATGATTGCAAAAATGGCTTACGGGGTAGCTGACGATCTTGCATCTACCGTTCTCATGGCTACAAACAAGCCAATACTGGTAGCACCAGCAATGAATGTAAGAATGTGGTTGAATAATTCTACACAAAGAAATGTTGAGACATTGAAAAATGATGGTATCGAGTTTATCGGACCGGATAACGGTGAAATGGCTTGCGGTGAATACGGCGAAGGCCGCATGGTTGAACCGAATGAAGTCGTAAAATTTATTAAAAAATATTTTGATGCACTTGATTATAAACCTCTTGTGAATCGAACTGCTTTAGTTACTGCTGGTCCAACTAAAGAAATGATAGACCCTGTAAGATTTATCTCTAATGAGTCCTCTGGAAAACAGGGCTATGCAATAGCAGAAACATTACAAAGCTTAGGTGCAAAAACAACTTTAGTTTCTGGCCCAACTAGCTTAACCAGGCCTACTGTTGAACGGGTCATAAACGTAGACTCAGCTGATCAAATGTTAGAAGCTTGCGAAGGTTCACTGCCAGCAGATATAGCAGTATGTGCCGCTGCTGTAGCAGATTATAAGATTGCTAATAAAGAGATTGCAAAGATAAAGAAAGATGGATCACGTCAAAATATGATTTTAGAAGAAAACCCAGATATTTTGGAAAGACTAAGTAAAAGAAACCATCTAAGGCCAAAACTAGTAGTAGGTTTCGCAGCTGAGACTAGTAATCTTGAAAGAAACTCCGATGAAAAACTAAATAAAAAAGGCTGTGATTGGGTTCTAGGCAACAATGTTTCGGAAAATAGCATATTTAATCAAGATACAAACAAAATATACTTTACGTCAAAACTATATTCTGAAAACTGGGAATTAATGACAAAAAAAGAAGTAGCAAAGAAACTGTGTCAAAAAATTTCTCTTCACTTAAATAATTGATGTTATTGATTTGGCTAATCTACCCTTCTCAGAAGTACATATAAAAAAAACTTCAATACTTAAGGATTTTGATATTCCTTCTTATCAGACTGATGAGGCTGCTGGAGTTGACTTAAGTGCATCCATTGAAAATTCAATTAAAATTCGTCCGTGGGAAAGAGAAATTGTTCCATGTGGAATATCAATTGCAATGCCAAAAGGTTTGGAGGCTCAAATTCGGCCAAGATCTGGTTTAGCATTTAAACATGGTATTACAATATTAAACACCCCTGGAACAATAGACAGTGATTATAGAGGTGAAATTAAAGTAATATTAATAAATTTAAGCAAAGATGTATTTACCATTCATCCAAAAGATAGAATTGCACAAATGGTCTTCACAAATGCTATACAAGTAAAATTCAAAGAAGTTCAAAATCTTGATCAAACAAAAAGAGGAGATGGAGGATTTGGATCTACCGGAAAAGATTAATCAAAATCTTTTATTAGTGCAGCTTTTACCTCATTTGTAAGTACAGAAATATGTTGATAGTGTTCGTGGTCAGTTCCAATCTCAACAGTACAATCCATATCTTTAAAATCTTTAACATGATGATCCTCAAACTTAAAGTGTAGAAAATGAACTGATGATGTTTTTCCTGAGTTGTCTGTGCGATCTACGTCATTTTCAGGCACAGCAAATACTTTATTTCCATTTACCCTTATATATGTCTTATTTTCTACATTACCTAAAGAGGACAAAACTTTTTTTCTAGTTAATGGATTATCTATTTCAAACATGAATGTAGCAACTAATTCTGAACCATTTGGTATTAGGGGATTATACGCCTCTAACTCATCTCTTAATTGTTCATCGCCACCTTTTTCAATATAAAGCATTTCCTGTATCTGAGCCTTCATTGTAAAAAAATTTTCAAAGTAGAAAGTAGAATGTGGACCTAACTCTACTCGTCTATTTTTTTTCATTGCAACAACTTCTTTTCGAATTGCCTTACGCTCTTTTGAATAAGTAGTTAAGTCTAATAAATCTGACGAGTCGATTTTTTTTTGTTCGATTGGCATATCACTTACCTAATAATTAATAATTAAATATCAAGTTAAATTATAGGATTTTGCTATAACTTCTATTGGATGCATTGATATATATTTTGTATCTTTATCTTCATTTAAAAATTCATTTAAATGCTTACAAGCAAGAGGGCAGTCCGAGACCATATACTTGTTTTTTTTGTTTCGGATTTGACGAGCAGTCGCCCTGCCGTATTTAATTGCCGACTTTCTTGTTTTTTTCATAACCCCAAAAGTTCCTCCATGTCCAGCGCACTTTTCAACTACATCTACTTTGGTTTCGGGAATTTTTTTCAACATTTCTAGCGCTTTATTGCCCATATTTTGTGCCCGAGCATGGCAGGCGTTGTGAACAGTAATTCCATCATTAAAAGATTGTAAACCATCAACAAGTCCTTCTTTTTTAGCTATATCAACAATATATTCATCAATGTCAAAAACATGCTTTGATAGCCGCTTAACATTTTTATTTTCTGGGTTAATTAATGGCCATTCAAATTTTAACATTAAACCACAACTGGCTGTGAGAGTTACTATGTCATAACCTTGATCGACAAGTTTACATAATTCTTCTGAGATATTTTCCGATTGAATTTTTACTTTTTCATGCTGCGCTTGCTCTAAATGTGGCATTCCGCAACAACCTGGGTACGTTGATATTGTGTCCACACCATTAAAATTTAAAACATTATTAGCTGCTACTCCTACTTTTGAATTATTATGGTTAACATAACATGTTGAGTAAATTGCGACCTTTCTTCCGTAAGCTGGAGCATTTTTATTTAGCTTATTAGAAATATTTTTGAAGTTATCATGAAATGACTTTTTTTCGAACTTAGGTAATTCAGCATCTTTATCTATACCTGTCATAAGTTCCAACGGACTTCTTGTTAATTTATTTTTTTTATCAGATGACCAATTAGCTATACTGGGCGACAGTCTTGCGAGACTCGCATTTCGATCTACCTTTGCAAGTTCTTTTGGAATTTTAGATAATTTTTTTTGATTTTCTTGATAAGTTCTATATCTGAGCATCAGATGAGGAAAATCGATATTAAATTCATGGGGTGGTACGTAAGGACATTTAGTCATAAAACACATATCACATAATGTGCATTTATCTGTAACATCTTCAAAATGTTTTTTTGTTAAATCATCAACTGACTCATTTGGCGAGTCGTCAATTAAATCAAATAATGTTGGAAAACTATCGCAGAGATTAAAGCACCGTCGGCAACTATGACAAACTTCAAACTGTCGACGCATCTCAGTATCTAAAGCTTTTTCATTTAGATATTCATCTGAGTTCCAATCTACAATATCACGTGTAGGTGCAGCTAAACTGCCTTCTTTTTTTATATCCATGATAGAAAAAAGGGGCTATTTTAGCCCCTTTTTAATTAATCGATTGAGTCTAATGTTTTTTGGAATTTGCCTGCGTGTGACTTTTCAGCTTTAGCCAATGTTTCGAACCAATCAGCTATTTCGTCAAAACCCTCTTCTCTTGCAGTCTTTGCCATGCCTGGATACATATCAGTATACTCATGAGTTTCTCCAGCTATAGCAGCTTTTAGATTATCCTCTGTTGAACCAATTGGTTCTCCTGTTGCAGGATCACCTACTTCTTCCATAAACTCTAAATGTCCATGAGCGTGTCCTGTTTCACCTTCTGCAGTTGATCTAAATACAGCCGCTACATCATTGTGGCCTTCTACATCTGCTTTTTGTGCAAAGTATAAATATCTTCTATTTGCTTGGCTCTCACCTGCAAATGCTGCTTTTAGGTTATCCAAAGTTTTACTATCTTTTAATTCAGTCATTTGTCTCTCCTTAATAAGTTAATACAAAGATATAATTGATTTAAAAAAAGTCAACACATTAGAATCGTTCTAAACTGATATTGAGAATTATTATCAATTAATTATCTAAGTGAACTAAAACTTCTATCTTATTAATTTTTTTATTTTTTGGAGGCTTTGGGAGGCCACTTACTTTCATGTCTACATTAATATCAATCAATTTTTGATCCTTTTTAGAATAAAAATGGTGATGATGCTCAGTGTTAGTATCAAAATAAATACGTTCAGAATTAATCATTAATTTTTTTAAAAGACCTTTTTCGTAAAAATCGTGAAGGGTATTATAAATTGTTGCAAGAGATATTTCCGCTTTCATCTTCAAAAGTTTATTTGATAGAGATTCAGCTGTTACATGCTTGTTTACACCGTCAAATAAGTAATTAGCTATAATCACTCTTTGCTTAGTTGGTCTTAGAGAGTTTTGTCTCAAAAAATGCTTGATATCTTTCATAAATTTATTTTTATTAAAATTTAATGTATTTTACAATAATAATACATTAATCTTACAAACTTCATATAAAACAATAAGATAGATAAACCTTGTGGAAAAAAAATCAAGCTTTACAAAAGAAGATCTTTTAGATTGCGCTCACGGCACAATGTTTGGAATTGGAAATGCACGGCTTCCACTTCCTCCAATGTTAATGTTTGATAGAATAACAAAAATTACTGATAGTGGTGGTAAATTCGGTAAAGGTGAAATTGTTGCTCAATTGGACGTAACACCAGACTTATGGTTTTTTGATTGTCATTTTGAAATGGATCCTGTAATGCCAGGATGTCTAGGCTTGGATGCAATGTGGCAATTAGTTGGGTTCTATTTGGGATGGATTGGTGAACCTGGACGCGGTAGGGCGCTAGGCTCAGGTAATGTAAAATTTGGTGGTGAAATTTTAAAGGACTCAAAATTGGTTGAATATAAAATTGAAATAAAAAAAATAATAAAAAGAGGTGTTATTGTAGGAGTAGGCGATGGTGTGGTAGAAGTAGATGGTAAGCAAATATATTCTGCCGAAGGATTAAAGGTAGGACTGATTAAATAATGAGAAGAGTTGTAATTACAGGCCTTGGAATCGTATCATCTCTTGGAAATAATAAGGATGAAGTAAAATCATCATTATACAATGCTTCGTCCGGTATTTCTTTTGACCAATCACAAAAAGAAATGGGTTTTAGAAGCCAGGTGAGTGGCCAAATAGATCTCAATTTAGAAGAGACTATAGAAAGAAAGTTTCTTAGATTTATGGGAGATGGAGCGAGCTATAATTATATTGCTATGAATGAGGCCATTGAGGACTCCAGACTTAATGAAGATGAAATATCGAATAATATGACAGGTTTAATTATGGGATCAGGCGGACCATCTACTAAAAGCTTACTAAGAGCGTTTGACATCACTCGAGAAAAAGGTCCAAAAAAAATTGGTCCTACAAGCGTTCCAAAAGTCATGTGCAGTACCAACTCTGCAACTTTATCGACCTATTTTAAAATTAAAGGCATAAATTATTCAATAAGTTCAGCGTGTTCTACTAGCGCTCATTGTATAGGTAATGCTTTTGAGATTATACAAATGGGAAAACAGGATCGTATATTTGCTGGGGGTGGGGAGGAATTAGATTGGACTTTGTCAGCACTCTTCGATGCAATGCCCGCTTTATCATCAAAATATAATGATCAACCTTCAAAATCTTCCAGGGCTTTTGATAAACATCGTGATGGTTTTGTAATTGCTGGCGGAGGTGGGGTAGTCGTTTTGGAAGATTTAGAAACAGCGGTAAAAAGAAATGCCAAGATATATGCGGAGATAGTCGGTTATGGAGCTACATCAGATGGTCATGACATGGTTCAGCCATCAGGAGAGGGTGCTGAAAGATGCATGATGATGGCAAAAAAAGATATTGAAAAAATTGATTACATTAATGCTCACGGAACATCAACACCTGTAGGTGATATTGCTGAATTAAAAGCAATAAAAAAAGTATTTAAAGATGATTTACCTCTTATCAGTTCTACAAAATCTTTAAGTGGACATTCTTTAGGCGCTGCTGGTGTTCACGAGTCAATTTACACTTTATTAATGATGAATAATAATTTTGTTTCAGAGTCTGCTAATATTGATGAGTTGGATGATGAAGCAATTGGAATGAATATTCTAACTTCACGTCATGATGAAAAAATTGATACCGCAATGAGTAATAGCTTTGGATTTGGCGGTACAAATGCATCATTAGTATTTAAGAGGTTTGAATGATGAGTTTACTGCATGGAAAAAAAGGGGTGGTTATGGGTGTTGCTAATGACCATTCTATTGCTTGGGGAATTTCAAAAAAATTATCTGATGAAGGCGCTGAGCTTTGTTTTACTTATCAAGGAGAGTCCTTGCATCGAAGAGTAAAGCCTTTGGCAAATTCAATTAAAAGTAACTTTTTGATTGAATGTGACGTATTAAAAGAAGGATCAGTAAAAAAATCATTTGATGAAATTGGAAATCATTGGGGCGAAATTGACTTTGTATTACATTCAATAGCATTTTCTGAAAAAGAAGAATTAAAAGGAAAATATTTGAATACATCACGCAATAATTTTTCAAATACTATGCTTATTTCATGTTTTTCTTTTACAGAGGTAGCTCACGAAGCTGAAAAACTAATGAAAAATGGCGGTTCACTTCTAACACTTACTTATGATGGATCTCAAAAATATATTCGGAACTACAACGTAATGGGTGTTGCAAAAGCTGCTCTTGAGTCCAGTGTAAGATATTTAGCTGCTGATCTCGGCCCTTCAAACATTAGGGTCAATGCATTATCAGCAGGACCAATGAAAACACTTGCTATGGCTGGTATTTCAGGTGGCAAAGACATGATGAAGTGGTCTGAGAAAAATTCTTTAATGAATAGAAACATTGATTTAGAGGATGTTGGAAAATCAGGCTTGTACTTACTCAGTGATTTGTCTTCTGGCGTAACAGGTGAAACACATTACGTTGACTGTGGCTATAATATTGTAGGTGTTCCAAAAGAAATTTAGTTTTTTTCTGTTAAAAGAGAGAACTGTTTTGATATATTGCCTTTTTCACGATCAATCAAACTTGTAGGGTACTCGCCTGTAAAACAATGATCAGTAAATTGAGGTTGATCGGGATTTCTAGAATCATAACCCATAGCTTGATAAGTGCCTTCTAATGATAAGAAGAATAAAGATTTAGATCCAATAGCTTTATTAATCTCTTCAATACTGTTTTTTGACGCAATAAGTTCATTATAGTCAGGTGTATCTATACCATAGAAATCAGGATGTTTTATCGGAGGACATGCTATACCCAAATGTACTTCTTTTGCACCTACATCATAAATCATTTTAATAATTTTTTTAGCTGTAGTTCCTCTCACAATTGAGTCATCAATTAAAATAACTTTTTTATTTTTAATATACGAAACATTAGCATTATGTTTTAGTTTTACGCCAAATTGTCTAATACTTTGGGATGGCTCAATAAATGTTCTTCCAACATAGTGGTTTCTAATTATACCAAGTTCAAATGGCATGCTTGACTGCTGAGCATAGCCAAGAGCGGCTGGAACCCCTGAGTCAGGAACAGGTACAACTATATCTGCATCAACTTGATGTTCTTTTGCTAATTCTATTCCAAGATTTTTTCTATAAGAATAAACTGTGTTACCTCCTAACATACTGTCAGGTCGAGAAAAATAAATTCTCTCAAAAATACATGGTCTTTCTGCAACTTTTGGGAAAGGTCTAATGCTTTCCATCCCTTTTTCTGAAATTATTATTATTTCTCCATTTTCAATTTCTCTGACAAATTTTGCACCAATAATATCAAGAGCACATGTTTCTGAAGCTAGAACTGGGGCCCCATTAAGGTCACCAAGAACTAAAGGTCTTATTCCATAGGGATCTCTTACACCAATAAGTTTCTTATTTGTAAGAATAACAAGTGAATAGGCTCCATGGATTTGAAATAAAGCATCTATAAGTTTATCAACTATTTGCTTTCTCTCAGACTGCGCGACTAATTGCAAAATTGTTTCAGTATCAGATGTAGATTGAAAAATTGATCCACGACTAACAAGTTTTTCTCTTAAAGCTGAAGCATTTGTGAGGTTTCCATTATGCGCACATGCAAAGCCACCTGACATTAAATCTGCATACAATGGCTGAATATTTTTTAAAATTGAGTCTCCAGTTGTTGAATATCTTACATGACCAATAGCATTGCTGCCCTCTAGCCTATCAATAACCTTTTGTTTGTTAAAGTGATCTCCAACAAGTCCTGGTCTTCTAACGCCGTGAAACTTTTCTCCATCAAATGAGACAATTCCTGCACCTTCTTGACCACGATGTTGTAGGGCATGCAATCCTAAGGCAGTAAGTGTAGAAGCGTCTGGGCTTCCAAATATACCAAATACACCACATTCTTCATGAAGTTTATCTTCATAAGTATTAATGTATTCCATTAATGAAACCTTTGTTTAGATTTCAGCATCCTTTATTGATAATTTAACTTTGCCTTTATCAAAACCAATTACTTTAACTTTTACTATATCACCTTCACTTACAACGTCAGTAACTTTATCAACTCTCTCTTCAGATAGTTGTGAAATATGTACAAGTCCGTCTCTTTTTCCAAAGAAATTAACAAATGCGCCAAATTCCATAATTTTAACAACCTTGCCCTCATAAACCTGACCAACTTCAGGTTCTTCAATAATTGAGTTTATTAATTCAATTGCAGCTTGAATTGATTCATTATTGGTTCCAGCTATTTTTACATTGCCGCTATCACTAATATCGATTCTTGCTCCAGATTTTTCAATTATATCTTTTATGGTTGCCCCACCTTTTCCAATAATTTCGCCAATATTATCTCTTTTAACTTTCATCATTTCAACTCTTGGCGTGTAAGGTCCAAGCTCAGTTCTTGGAGTGTCTAATGCTTTATTCATTTCATTTAAGATATATTCTCTTCCTCCTTTAGCTTGGTCGAGAGCTTTTTCCATAATCTCATATGTGATTCCAGTGATTTTAATATCCATCTGCAATGATGTAACACCATCTTTAGTGCCTGCTACTTTAAAATCCATATCACCTAAATGATCTTCATCTCCTAGAATATCAGATAATACCACAAAATCATTACCTTCTTTGATTAATCCCATTGCAATGCCTGAAACTGAATTTTTGATGGGAACCCCAGCATCCATTAGGGCAAGTGAAGATCCACAAACAGTCGCCATGGATGATGAACCATTTGATTCAGTAATATCTGATACTAAACGGATTGTATAATCAAAATCCTCTTTATAAGGCAGTACCGCTTTGAGGGCTCTCCAAGCTAATTTGCCATGACCAATTTCTCTTCTACCAGCCGAACCCATTCTTCCAACCTCACCAACTGAATATGGAGGAAAATTATAATGAAGCATGAAATTTTCTTTATACGAGCCTTGAAGTGCCTCAATTCGTTGCTCATCTTCCCCAAATCCAAGAGTTGCAACTACTATTGCTTGTGTTTCGCCTCTAGTAAATAAAGATGATCCATGTGTTCTGGGCAACCATGATACTTCTGAAGAGATATCTCTTACTTCATCAAGCTTACGCCCATCAATTCTAGATTTATGTTTTAAAATTTGAGACCTGACGACATCTTTTTCAATTTTTTTGAAATATGACATTACTTCATTAATATTTTGATCTTCAATGTCAGCGTATTTTTCTTCTAAAACAGACTTAATTTCGCTTAATGAGTTTTGCCTTTCCATCTTATCAACAATTGAATAACTTTTTTTGATTTGATCTTCGAATTCACTTTTGAGCTCATTCATTAAATCATCATTAACGTTGTGTTCAAAATCCCATGGATCTTTAGCGCACTCCTCAGCAAGATTGATAATTATTTTTATGACTTCTTGCATCGACTCGTGCCCGAATTTTACTGCACCCAACATAATTTTCTCAGAAAGTTCTTTAGCTTCAGACTCTACCATCAAGACCGCGTCTTGAGTTCCAGACACTACAAGGTCTAATTGAGTTTCTTCATTAATTTTTGGATTTAATATATAATCTTTACCGTCATAACCAACTCTACATCCGCCAATTGGTCCCATGAATGGTATACCAGATAATGTCAAAGCACTAGAAGCGGCTATCATTGCAACTATGTCAGGATTTGTCTCTGTATCATGGGATAATACAGTTAAAATAACTTGAGTTTCATTCTTAAAACCTTCAGGAAACAATGGTCTAATAGGCCTATCAATAAGTCTTGAAGTGAGAGTTTCAAATTCAGTAGGTCTTCCTTCACGTTTAAAAAAGCCTCCTGGAATTTTTCCTGCAGCATAAAATTTTTCTTGGTAACTAACAGTAAGCGGAAAAAAATCAATATCGGACTTAGCTGTTTTAGCTGCTACGACATTTGCCATAACAACTGTGTCTCCATAACTAACTATAGTTGAAGCTGTTGCTTGTTTTGCTACCTTTCCAGTTTCTATTTTTAAAACTTGGTTTCCCCAATTCATTTCTCTTGAAATAGTTTTTTTCATATTCTTTCATTCCTCTAAAATTTTTAATTATCATTGCTTTATTTTCTAATACCGAGTTTTTCTATTAATTTCTCGTAAGATTCTTTATTGCTTTTTTTTAAGTATGCTAGCAAGCTCCGTCTTTGGTTAATTAGTCGCATAAGACCAGTTCTTGAATGATTATCTTTTTTATGTGACTGAAAATGTTCAGTTAAATTAGATATTCTTTCACTTAAAATAGCTATTTGTACCTCTGGTGACCCTGTATCTTTTTCGGATCTTGCATATTCGTCAATTATTTTTGTCTTATTTTCTCTATTTATCGACATCACTATTCCCTTATAAGTTAAAAACCCTAACAGGTTTTATTTTATCCTCTATAGCTTTACCTATACCCACGAACTTAGTATTTGTTTCAACTAATAAATAACCATTCTTAGATTTTTTATTAATATATTCAAAGCTAAGACCATTCCGAAATTTATGACTTATTTCTTGATCGATCAATACTGCTGGGATGTCGTCCAGTACATCTCTAATTGAATGCATTACTTCAAAATGATCGCCAATATGAACTAATTCTTCAAATTTATCTAGTAAAATAATATCTTTTTCATCAATTTTACCTATTTTAACTCTTCTTAACTCAGAAACATGCGCATATGTTCCAAGCATTTTTCCTAAATCTCTTGCTACTGATCGCACATAAGTCCCAGTGGAACACTCCATAACAAAAGAATACTCATTCTTATTTGTAGCACCAAAACATTTTATATTTTCTATAAATACATCTTTGGCTTTAAGTTCAAATCTTTGATTTTCTCTTGCAAGTTTATAAGCTCTTTTGCCATTAATCTTTACTGCAGAATATCGCGGTGGTATTTGTGCATTTTGACCAATAAACTTTCTTATACATTGATTTATTTCATCCAATTTGGGGATAATATTTGATTTTTTTATTGTCCTTCCAGTTATGTCATCAGTATCTTTCAGTTCACCAAAAACTACATTAAATTTATAGACTTTATTTTGGTTGAAATAATGAATACTTTTGGTTGCCTCACCTAAAGCAATTGCAAGTATTCCAGTTGCAAAAGGATCTAAAGT
>CACMAQ010000007.1:0-48271 GCA_902611715.1 uncultured Pelagibacteraceae bacterium
GGAGGATCAATTGATCCAAATATATTAGCAGGCCAACTTGGAAGTGGCATGCCGAGTGATTTTTTTAAAAATAAATTTTAATTATTAACAAATAAAAGGAGAATAAAATGGCGTTAAAAATAAGACTATCGAGAGCAGGTTCAAAAAAAAGGCCTGTATACAGAGTTGTAGTTGCAGATTCAAGAAGTCCGCGAGATGGTAGATTTATTGAAAAGGTAGGTTTGTACAATCCTCTTTTACAAAAAGATAATAAGGATAGAATCCAACTAAACTTAGAGTCGATAAAAGAGTGGATTTCTAAAGGAGCAAAACCAACAGATAAGGTTGCAAGATTTTTGGGAGAAGCCGGCGTAATATCAATGCCAGCACAAGGAAACAATCCTAAAAAAGCTCAGCCAAAAAAGAAAGCACAAGAAAGATTAGCCGCGGCTGAGGAAGCAAAGAATCAGCCTACTCCTGAAGCTCCAGCAGAGGAAGCTCCAGCAGAGGAAGCTCCAGCAGAGGAAGCTCCAGCAGCAGAAGCAAAAACTGATGAAGCTCCAGCAGAAGAGACTCCAGCAGAGGAAGCTCCAGCGGAAGAGGAGAAAAAAGACTAAGCTTATTAATTATGTCCCAATTGATAGTTATTGGAGAAGTAAGAGCAGTTCACGGTTTAAAGGGTCATTTCAAGATTACATCATATACAGAAACGCCAGACGACGTATTTAGATATGGCCCTTGTAGACTTGGGAATAAATATTCAAATATCACTCTTAAAAAATTGAAAGAGTTAAAAACTGGTTATATTGCTAGTTGTGAACAAATTAAAACAAGGGAGTTGGCTGAAAAAATTGTAGGGCTTACAATAGAAATCGATCAATCGTATTTACCGGCTATAAAAAAATTAAACCAATACTATTACCATCAATTAATTAATTTAATTGTAAAAACTAATGATGGAAAAAATATTGGAAAAGTAGTATCTGTTCAGAATTATGGTTCATCGGATTTACTAGAAATAAGAAAAAAAAATGCTAAAGACTACTTTATTCCAATAAGTGAAAACACAATAAAAAAAATTGATCTTATAAAAAAAATTATTATTACAAAAAATATCAATGACTATATAGGCTAGTAATGTATCGAGTAAAAATTATCACACTTTTCCCAAATAGTTTTCCTGGACTTTTAAATACAGGAGTCGTGGGTAAGGCATTAAAGAAAAAAATATGGTCATTAAAAACAATTGATCCGAGAGAATATTCAAAAGGTAATTACAAAAAAGTAGATGATACCACAGCTGGTGGCGGTCCTGGTATGGTTTTAAAAGCAGATGTAATCGGGAAATCTATTGATGCTTGTTACAAGAATATAAAATCTAAAGATAGTTATCCAATGATATATTTAAGTCCTCGCGGTACTCCTTTAACTCAAAGTAAAGTTATTAATTTTTCAAAGATGAAAGGAATTAATATTCTCTGTGGTAGATATGAAGGCATTGATCAACGCATACTCGATTTCTATCCTATTGAGGAAATAAGTATTGGAGACTATATTCTGGCTGGCGGTGAAATAGCTTCCCAGGTTTTAGTGGAGACAATAGCGAGACTGTTGCCAGGAACACTTGGTGACATGAAGTCTGCTAGTTCAGAGACCTTCTCAAAAGACCTTCTTGAATACCCTCAGTATACAAGGCCTAAAAAATGGAAAAATTTGACAATTCCAGACATATTGCTCTCTGGAAATCACAGAAATATTAGTGAGTGGCGCTTAAAACAATCTGAAAAACTGACACAGAAAGTTAGGCCAGATTTATGGAAAAACTACAAAAAAAGCAAGACAAGGAAGAAATAAAGTATTAAAACACGGTGCGAGGCTACCATGAACATCATAGAACAATTCGAAAAAGACCAGATAAAGTCACTAGTCAAAGGTAAGAAAATACCACAATTCCATCCAGGAGATACAGTAAGAGTGAATGTTAAGGTACGTGAGGGTACACGTGAGAGAATACAGGCATTCGAGGGCGTTTGTATCAGAAAGAAAAATAGAGGTCTAAGTTCTTCATTTACAGTTAGAAAAATTTCTTTCGGTGAGGGCGTAGAAAGAGTATTTCCAATCTTTAGTCCGTCTATTGACTCCATCTCGATTGTAAGAAGTGGACAAGTCAGAAGAGCTAAGCTTTACTATCTTAGAGATCTAACCGGTAAGAAAGCAAGAATCGTTGAGAGAATCCGAAAGAAGCAACCAGATCTTGCTAGTTTATATATTGATGAGAGTGAAGAAGTTGTAGAAGAAGAAATTATTGCTTCTGATGAGCCTGCTCAAGATGAGAGTGTTGAAGTTGCAGCTGATGCTTCTCAAGCTGAGGAAAAAACAGAATCTGAAGTTGATGAGATTGCACAAGAACAAGTTCCTGAAGATAATGCTGAAAGTTCAGAAGAATCAGAAACAACAAAAGAATAATTACTTCTTTCTCGTTTTTTTTGTTAATCAAAGTTATTTATGAGTACCCCAAAGACATTATACGATAAAATATGGAATGATCATTTAGTTTCAGAAAATGAAGATGGAACATCAATCATTTATATTGACAGACATCTTGTTCATGAAGTTACAAGTCCCCAAGCATTTGAAGGACTAAAAATTGCAAACAGATCAGTTAGAAAACCTAATTTTACATTAGCAACTGCTGATCACAATATTCCTACAACAAATAGAGATGAGGGAATATCAGATCCAGAGTCTAAGTTACAGGTAGATACTCTTGAAGAGAATTGTAAAGAGTACGGAATTACTTTTCTTTCTATGTCTGATAAAAGACAGGGCATAGTTCATATTATCGGACCGGAGCAAGGTTTCACACAACCAGGAATGACTATCGTTTGTGGTGATAGCCATACGTCAACACACGGTGCCTTTGGTGCTCTTGCATGGGGAATTGGAACTTCTGAAGTAGAACATGTTCTTGCAACTCAAACATTGGTGCAAACTAAAGCTAAGAATATGCAAATTAATATACAAGGTGAATTGCCACTGGGTGTCACAGCAAAAGATATTGTTTTAAGGATTATTCAAACAATTGGAACTGCTGGAGGTACTGGATATGTTATTGAATACACAGGTGATGCGATCAAATCCCTAACAATGGAGGGAAGAATGACTGTCTGTAACATGTCAATTGAAGCGGGAGCAAGAGCTGGTTTAATCAGTCCTGATGAAAAAACAATTGAATACTTAAAGGGAAGACCATTTTCTCCAGCAGAAAATGAATATCAGTCAGCATCAGATTATTGGTTGTCGCTAGCTACTGATGAAGGTGCAGCTTATGACAAAACAGTAAATATTGATGCAAGCGATATCATTCCGCAAGTCACATGGGGCACAAGTCCTGAGGATGTCGTTTCGATTGATGGATTAGTTCCAAACCCTGAGGACGAAAGCGATGAGACAAAGAAAAAATCAATGATTAGAGCTTTGGAATATATGGGTCTTATTCCGAACACACCACTTAAAGAGGTGAAAGTAGATAAGGTATTTATTGGTTCATGTACTAATGGACGGATTGAAGACTTGAGAGCTGCATCAAAAATTGCAAAGGATAGAAAAGTTGCGGACCATGTAAATGCAATAATCGTTCCTGGGTCCGGTTTAGTTAAACAGCAGGCAGAAGAGGAGGGTTTGGATAAAATATTTATTGAGTCAGGCTTTGAATGGAGAGAGCCCGGATGTTCAATGTGTCTTGCAATGAATGCTGATAAACTTAAACCTCAAGAAAGATGTGCTTCCACTTCAAACAGAAACTTTGAAGGTAGGCAAGGAAGAGGAGGTCGTACTCATTTAATGAGTCCAGCTATGGCTGCTGCCGCGGCTATTAATGGAAAACTATCAGACTGTAGAGAGATATAATGGAAAAATTTAAAAAAATAGAAAGTAATGCAATTCCTTTACCAATGGTGAATGTTGATACTGATATGATTATTCCAAAACAATTTCTCAAAACAATTAAGCGAACAGGTTTAGGTAAAAATTTATTTTATGAATTAAGATATGATGAAAAAGATGCACCCATAGATTCGTTTGTCCTTAATCAAGATAAATATAAAGACTCTCAAATTTTGATTACTGGTAAAAATTTTGGCTGCGGGTCATCTCGTGAACATGCTCCTTGGTCAATCTTAGATTATGGTATTAAATGCATCATCGCTTCGAGCTTTGCGGATATCTTTTATAATAATTGTTTCAAGAATGGTATTCTTCCAATCAAATTAGATGAGTCTGAAGTAACTAAATTACAAAAAGCAGCGGAAAACAGTCTTAGTTTTACAATTGATTTAGAAAATCAGAAGATTTCTTATTTTGATAAAAATATAAATCATGAGGTAAGTTTTGAACTTGATAAAGCCAAAAAAACTAGCCTATTAGAGGGTTTAGACGATATTGGATTGACACTAGCTAAAGTTAATCATATTTCTGATTTTGAAAATAAGCAAAAGTCAAGAACACCCTGGTTGTATAGCCAGCAAATAAAATGAGCAATTCTTATAAATTATTAGTCTTACCTGGCGACGGTATAGGGCCTGAAGTAATGAAGGAGGTCATAAAGGTTGCTAAGAGTATTGGTGAACTTAGTAAAATTAAATTTGAGATAGAAGAGGACGAAATTGGTGGATCTGCCTATGATCGCTATGGCACCCCTCTATCTGATGAGACTCTTGAAAAAGCTAAAAACTCTCACGCAGTTTTACTAGGTGCTGTGGGTGGAGAAAAATGGGATAATTTAGATTTTTCTCTTAAACCTGAACAAGGCCTTTTGAGAATTAGAAAAGAATTAGACTTGTTTGCAAACTTAAGGCCTGCTCTATGTTTTGAGTCAATGGTTGACGCCTCTTCTCTTAAACCAGACTTAGTATCAGGTCTCGATATATTAATTGTTAGAGAGCTTACCGGTGGTATTTATTTTGGTGAACCAAGAGGTATTGAAGATAAAGGTAACGGAAATCGTGTTGGAATTAACACTCAATCTTATAGCACTGAAGAAGTTAGAAGAGTCGCACGTATAGCATTTGAACTTGCAAGCAAAAGAGGTAACAGGGTTACTTCTTGTGAAAAATCAAATGTAATGGAGTCTGGAATATTGTGGAGAGAAGAAGTCTCTCATGTGCATGAAAATGAATATTCAAATGTCGAGTTATCTCATATGTATGCAGATAATTGTGCGATGCAATTAGTTAGAAACCCTAAACAATTTGATGTTATTGTTACTGATAATTTATTTGGAGACATTCTTTCAGATGAGGCGGCCATGCTCACAGGGTCGCTTGGAATGTTGCCCTCTGCTTCTTTGGGTGCAGTCGATAGTAATAATTTTAGAAAGTCTTTATATGAGCCAGTTCATGGGTCTGCGCCAGACATAGCAGGTAAAGGAATAGCAAACCCAATTGCATCTATTCTTAGTTTTGCGATGTGTTTAAAGTACTCATTTAATATGGACAAGGAATCAGATCTCATAAATAAGGCTGTAAATAATGTACTTGCCAGTGGCTTTAAAACTGCGGATTTAATAGGTGATGATAACAAAAACCTATCAACAGTTGAAATGGGTGATCAAATATTAAATCAATTAAAAGAAAACTTTTAAATTATGAATTTTAATATTGCTATAGTGGGTGCCACAGGAAATGTCGGAAGAGAAATGTTAAATATTCTCTCTGAAAAAAAATATGATGCGTCAAAAATATTTCCTGTAGCTTCTAGTAGAAGTGAAGGCATGGAAATTGAATTTGGGGAGGATAAACTAATTGTAGAATCTATTGAAAAGTTTGATCCTTCAAAAGTAGAATTGGCACTCTTCTCTGCAGGAGCTAGTACCTCAAAGGAATGGGCACCAAAGTTTGCAGAAAAAAACTGTATTATTATAGATAACTCTAGTCATTTTAGAATGGAAGAAGATATTCCTTTGGTCGTGCCTGAGGTTAACCCAAGTGATCTAAATAATTATAAAAAAAGAAATATAATTGCTAATCCAAACTGCTCAACAATTCAATTGGTGGTTGCCTTAAAACCATTGCACGAAATTTCAAAAATAAAAAAAGTTATTGTATCAACTTATCAATCTGTTTCGGGCGCAGGTAAGGCTGGTATGGACGAGTTGTTTGAGCAAACAAAAAATATGTTCTCTGATGATATTAAAGATAATGTTAAGTTTACAAAACCAATTGCCTTTAATGTCATACCTCATATTGATAAATTCATGGATGATGGATACACAAAAGAAGAATTAAAAATGAGACAAGAAACTCATAAAATTTTAAGTAGTGAGATCAGCTTTAGCGCTACATGTGTTCGCGTTCCTGTATTTATTGGTCACTCTGAAGCTGTAAATATTGAGTTTGAAAACAAAATTTCAGTAGAAGAAGCACGTGAAGCTATTAAAAATGCTCCTGGGTGCACACTACTTGATGAAAGAGCTGATGGAGGTTATGTAACTCCAAAAGAGTGTGCTGGAAATGATGACACTTATGTATCGCGAATTCGAGAGGATACGTCTACAAAAAATGGATTATCTATTTGGGTAGTTTCTGATAATTTAAGGAAAGGTGCTGCTTTAAATACAATCCAAATTGCTGAAATGCTAATTGAGGAACATTTATCTAAATGAGACAAGATGTAAGAAAACCAAGAAGAAGCGTACTTTATGTTCCTGGATCTAATCCAAAAGCATTAAAAAAAAGTAGCACGCTTGATGTAGATGCAATTATTTACGACTTAGAAGACTCGGTAGCTGCAAATGCCAGAAATGATGCACGCACAGCAATTATCGAAATTATAAATTCTGGTGTAAACAAAAATAAGGAACAGGTGATAAGAGTAAATGCTTTGGATACTGATGATGGTAAAATAGATATTAAGGTCTTGGACAAATGTAATCCCGATGCAATATTAATTCCTAAAGTAAATGAAGCTAATGATGTTAAAGCTTTTGAAAAATATCTTAAAAATAAAGAAACTAAAATTTGGGTTATGATGGAAACAGCTTTATCCATTGTAAACGCGTATGATATCGCAAAATCATCAAAATACTTAAAATGTTTTGTAATGGGAACTAATGATTTGTCTGCAGAGTTGGGTATAGAGGAAGAACTAAAAAGAACTGCATTAGTCACAAGTTTTGAGAAATGTATGATGGCAACAAAAGCCTACAAATTATCACTACTTGATGGAGTTTTTAATGACATTAGAGACGCTAATGGCTTTGAAGAAGAGTGCATCTATAGTCATGGTCTCGGATTTGATGGTAAAACCTTAATACACCCCGGACAAATACAAATATGTAATAAAATATTTACCCCTACGGCTGAACAACTAGACAAAGCAAAACGAATTGTTGCAGCCTTTGAGGATGCAAGAAAAAAGGACCCAAATGTTGGAGTAATTACGTTTGAAGGCAGTCAGATAGAGGAATTGCACGTAAATCATGCAAAACGAATTATAGAAGCAGAATTGCTTGTTTCAAAAGTTACAGAAATAGATCAATCAGAAGTTATACAAACTTCTTCAAGTAAATATAAAATTGGTAACTTTTTTGAAAATTTTAAGCTAGGACAAAAAATAATACACGCAACTCCAAGGACAATAACATACGGAGATTGTGCACTTTATACAGCTTTATACGGTTCAAGGTACGCCCTGCACTGCTCAGATGAGTTTGCAAAAAAACTCTCATTAGAAAAATCACCAATTGACGATTTTCTTTTATTTAACATAGCTTTTGGTAAAACTGTCCCAGATATTTCTTTAAATGCAATTGCCAATTTAGGTTATGCAGAGTGTAAGTTTTTAAAACCAGCTTATCCAGGAGATACAATTAGTTCAACTTCAGAAGTGATTGGCATTAAAGAGAATTCAAGTGGAGAAAATGGAGTAGTCTATGTCCACTCTGTAGGTACTAACCAGCATGACGAACCAGTTATTGATTATAAAAGATGGGTTATGGTTAGAAAAAAAAATAGAAACCTAAATAAAGCGGAACCGTCTATACCGGAATTAAATAAAGAGCTTACAAGTGAGGAGGTTGTAGAAATTGCAAAAAAATATGATTTTGATTGTACAGGATATGATTATAAAGCCTCTGGCTCTGATCTTTGTTATGAGGATTATTCCATCAACGAAAAAATAAATCATATTGATGGTATGACAGTTGAAGAGGCTGAACATATGATGGCAACAAAATTATACCAGAACAATGCAAAAGTTCACTTTAACCATTTTGTTGAAAAAGGTGGCAGGTTTGGAAAAAGAATTGTTTACGGTGGTCACGTTATAAGTTTAACAAGAGCTTTATCGTTTAATGGACTTTCAAATGCTTTTAAAATTATTGCGATCAACGGTGGAACCCACGCATCACCGTGTTTTGCGGGAACAACTGTTTTTGCTTGGAGTCTGATTTTAGACAAAGTCGAAGTATCAGAATCATTAGGTGCTATTCGAGTCAGAACAAATGGAATTGGTGATGCGCAGGCTTATCAGTTTCAACACCAAGATAGTAACAAGCGTTTTGATCCGTCCGTTTTGTTAAGTCTTGATTATTGGGCTTTAATTCCAAGAAAAAAATAATTTACTGTCGTTTAATCACCGGCAATTTGGTATATATAAATATTACTAATGAGCAGTCCCTTATCACCACATTTGCAAGTTTATAGATGGCAAATTACATCGATACTATCAATTCTTCATAGAATAACGGGCATAGTCTCATCATTAGGTGTAATCATATTAATAATATTTTTATATTCAATTAGCGCTGGCGAAGAAACTTTCCAATTTATAATTTCCTTATCAGAAAATATTTTTATAAGAGCAATATTAATAGGTCTTACGTTTTCATATTTGTTTTATTTTTTAAACTGCTTAAGGCACTTATTCTGGGACGTTGGTATTGGGCTCGAATTAAATACTGCCAAATTGACAGGTTGGATTACTATTTTGTTTACTGTTTTGCTCACTGTTCTATTTTGGTTTTTAATTATGATTGGATATTAATTTATGTCTGCCAAAAATACTTGGAAACTTCATCGATGGAGCACGATTTTACTGCTACCACTCACTGTTTATTTATTTATAAAAATAATACATCTTTCCACTCTGCCATATCATTTAATTTTGAGTGAATTAAGCAACTTATGGGGTGTAGGGTATATATTGATTTTCACGGTCTTAGGATTAATTCATATGAATACAGGTGTGCATGAAATCCTTGATGATTACGTTCACTCTGATGTGGTTAAAAGGATATTAAATGTAATAATTTCAATATTTTTTTTACTAATATTAATTTTTGTTTGTTTGTCTCTACTACTAATTTTTATAGGTTAACTTAATGAATTACGAAATTGAATATCATGATTACGATGTAGTTGTTGTTGGTGCTGGTGGATCTGGTTTGAGAGCGACAGTAGGTGCTGTTGAGAATGGTTACAAGACTGCTTGTATTTCAAAAGTATTCCCAACCAGAAGTCATACGGTTGCAGCACAGGGAGGCATCTCTGCTGCACTTGGAAATATGGGTGATGATGATTGGAGATGGCACATGTATGATACCGTGAAAGGCTCTGATTGGCTCGGGGATCAGGATGCAATTGAGTATTTGTGCAAAAATGCACCAAAAGCTGTTTTAGAATTAGAGAACTATGGAGTTCCATTTAGTCGAACAGAGGATGGAAAAATTTATCAAAGAGCCTTTGGTGGGATGACCAAAAATTATGGTGAAGGTACTGCACAAAGAACATGTGCTGCTGCTGATCGAACTGGCCATGCAATAATTCATACTTTATACGGGCAATCATTAAAACACGACGTCGACTATTATATTGAATATTTTGTTTTGGACTTGTTAATGGTTGAGGGTGAATGCAGGGGTGTTGTTGCATGGTGTTTAGAGGACGGTAAGTTACATGTATTTAATTCTAAACAAACAATACTAGCATCTGGTGGATATGGCCGTGTTTATTTTTCTGCAACTTCAGCTCACACCTGCACAGGCGATGGTAACGCTATGGTTTTAAGAGCCGGCCTACCTTTACAAGATATGGAATTTGTTCAATTTCATCCAACAGGTATTTATGGCGTTGGTTGTCTTATAACAGAGGGCGCAAGAGGAGAAGGCGGTTATTTAGTAAACAGTGAAGGCGAACGTTTCATGGAGAGATACGCACCGTCAGCGAAAGACTTAGCTTCAAGAGATGTTGTGTCTCGTTCTATAACAAAAGAAATTTTAGAGGGTAGAGGCGTTGGCAAAGATAAGGATCATGCTTATCTACATCTTGATCACATAGACTCAGATATATTAGAAGAAAGATTACCTGGTATTTCAGAGTCCGCAAAAGTTTTCGCAGGAGTTGATGTAACTAAAGAGCCAATTCCAATTATACCTACAGTTCATTATAATATGGGTGGAATTCCAACAAATTTTCATGGAGAAGTAATGAACCTCGAAAAAGGAAATGAAACAGTCGTACAGGGTTTGATGGCAGTTGGTGAAGCCGCTTGTGTGAGTGTTCATGGTGCAAATAGACTCGGATCAAATTCTCTTATTGATTTAGTGGTTTTTGGCAAAGCAGCAGCAGATAGAATAAATGACACGGTAAATAAAGATGAACCCAATAAGGAAATTCCAAGCCATGTAATCGATGAAGTCATTGCAAGGTTTGATAGTACACGATCTTCTGATGGGGATATTTCAACTTCAGAATTAAGGTCTCAAATGCAGAAAGTTATGCAGAAACACTGCGCTGTTTTTAGAGATGATGAGATTATGTCTGAAGGAAAAAAACTCATCGAAGAAACTTGGTTAAACTCAGAAAATATTAAAATTAAAGACAAATCACTTATATGGAATACTGATTTGTTAGAAACACTTGAATATAAAAACCTAATTGCACAAGCTGTAGTTACAATGAACTCCGCACTAAATAGAAAAGAAAGTAGAGGGGCTCACGCTCGAGAAGACTATAAGGAAAGAGATGATAAAAATTGGATGAAGCATACAATGTCATGGCTGAATGATAAGAGTTGTGAATTGGATTATAGATCAGTTCACGAATACACATTATCAAACGAAGTCAAATATATTGCGCCAAAGGCCAGAGTTTATTAATGGTTCAGTTTAATCTTCCCGACAATTCTAAATTAACAGACGGTGATTATTACAAGTCTGAAAAAAGCAATGGGAATACTAAAAAATTCAAAATCTACCGTTGGTCTCCCGACGATGAGAAAAACCCAAGAATGGATACTTATGAAGTTGATCTAGACGATTGTGGTCCGATGGTATTGGACGCAGTTATGAAAATCAAAAGTGAAATTGATACTTCATTAACCTTTAGACGATCATGTCGCGAGGGTATATGTGGTTCTTGTGCAATGAATATTGATGGGACAAATACACTCGCTTGCACCAAAGCAATTAGTGATGTGAAAGGTGACATAAAAATTTATCCTCTGCCTCACATGCCAGTTATAAAAGACTTGGTTACAAATTTAAAAACACTCTATAAGCAATTAAAGTCCATCAAGCCTTGGCTTATGAATAAGAAACAAAACGCAAACGATACTGAAAATATTCAATCAAGAAATGACCGTGAAAAATTAGATGGCTTGTATGAATGCATCTTGTGTGCATGTTGCTCAACTTCATGCCCAAGTTATTGGTGGAATAGTGACAAATATTTGGGCCCTGCAGTCCTGCTTCAGTCATATCGCTGGTTACAAGATAGCCGTGATGAGGAAAGAAAAGAGAGATTAAAAGAATTAGATGATACGTTTAAAGTTTATAGATGCCATACAATAATGAACTGCACTCAAGCTTGTCCAAAAGGTCTCAACCCCGCAAAGGCTATTGCTGGTATTAAACAAATGATAGCACAGCAGTAATTAAATTACTGTAAAATCAAAAAGTATACTTATCAACAGAAATGAAATAATAATTGTAACTACGATAAAATAATTAACCACTATAAATCTCAATGGCGGGCAGTTGATTAGGGGATTTTATGAAAATAGTACGTACCCGCCATTACGTTATACATATAAGTGTAAAACTTTCTAATTAAACTCTAATAAGTTTGCCAAAATGACAGAGCTTGATTTCAATATTTCCTCTGGATTTTGACAACAAAACTGCCTTCATGCCAACTCTGTTCAATGTACTGTATTTGGTGACTGCTTTCTGCCCAATGAGGAAATTCTTTTCTGATTTGTCCACTTTTACCTGTTATGATCTCTACTTTGGGTATACTTCCTTGGTAAGCTTCGTAAATAAAGTCAGTGAATTCTTGATAAGCATCCTCAAGTGTAAATCCATGAAGGTCAAGTTTTCTCATAATTTTCAAACATTGCCATTAGTTTTATTTAATCTAGAATATTTCATTATATGAAAAATTCTTATACTAAACCTAATCTCGATACTAAGTATTTTGATGATTTATTCAACTCACTACCTTCAATGGGGAATAAAACAGTTGCTATAACAGGCACAACTTCTGGGCTTGGATTTTATGCTGCTGAGTCAGTAGCTAAGCTTGGTGCTAAAGTCCTACTATTGAATCGTCCTTCAACTAGAGCCGAGTCATCTTTAAATTTACTTAGACAAAATTGTGCAAATGGAAATTTTCACAGAGTGGATTGTGATCTACAAAGTTTTGACTCGGTAAAAACTGCATTTCCAAAAATTAATGAAATATGTAGCGATGGCCTTGATGTATTATGCAATAATGCGGGCGTAATGGCTCTTAAAGATAAAGCCACAATCGACGGCTTTGATGTACAAATGCAAACTAATCACTTGTCCCATTTTCTTCTAACTAAATTATGTATGCCCTTACTAGAAAAAGCATCACAATTAAGGGATGAAGCAAGAATAGTTAATCATTCTAGTATTGCACGCTTTCAAACAAAAAGACTTAAAGAAAAGTTTCTTGAAAAAAAAGGTGGCAACTTAGGTGGAGATGGAGGTAATTTGATGTTTGGTGGTGGCCGATGGGAGCGTTATGCCCAGACAAAGCTTGCTAATGCTGCATTCACTGCATGTTTGCATGAAAAGTTGCAAAAAAATAATTCAAAAATTAGAGCGATGGTTGCTCATCCGGGTCTTGCAGAAAGTGATTTACAATCTACAACAGTAGAGGATGGCGGAATGGGCAGTTTTTTTACAAAATATTTAATGAAGTTTGGGCAGTCTGAAAAAGATGGAACTTTGGGTCTCCTAAGATGTATTGCAGATCCTAAAATTAATTCAGGCTCAATGGTAGGGCCTGGTTTAAAAGGAATGAAAGGTAAAGCAAAATCTTTTTCACTTGAGTCTTTTTATGATAATCCTGAAGTCAAGAGCATGCTGTGGGCCAAAAGCTGTGAGGCTATAGGCGAAAGTTTTGAAATCTAGGTAATTTAGATGAATATTGTTAATCATTTTATTAATGGAAAAGAGCACGTGAGTAAGTCAGATAGATTTGGTGACGTATATAACCCTGCAAATGGAGAAAAAATAAGAGAAGTTAACTTTGCTAACAAAGAAGATGTATCCGTGGCAATAAGTTGTGCAGTCAAAGCAGGTAAAGAATGGGCTGCTACTCCATCACTGACTAGATCTCGAGTTTTATTTAAATTCAAAGATTTAATTCTCAGAGATATGGACAAATTAGCTCTGGAATTAACAACAGAGCATGGAAAAATTTTATCAGACTCAGTTGGCTCAATAACAAGAGGCATGGAAGTAGTTGAGTTTGCTTGTGGTATTCCTCATTTGCTTAAAGGAGAATATTCTGAAAACGTTGGATCAAATATCGACAGCTGGAGTATGCGACAGCCTCTTGGGGTTTGTGTGGGAATTTCACCTTTCAATTTTCCTGCTATGGTTCCAATGTGGATGTTTGTTATGTCTATTGCATGCGGTAATTCATTTATTTTAAAACCAAGTGAAAAAGATCCAACGGTTCCATACATGATGGGAGATTTACTTAAAGAAGCAGGGTTGCCAGATGGTGTTTTCAATGTGGTTAACGGCGATAAAGAAGCAGTAGATCTTCTGATCACCGATCCTGAAGTTGCATCAGTTAGTTTTGTTGGCTCGACTCCAGTTGCTGAGTACATTTATCATACATCTTCTAAACACAACAAGCGCGTCCAGTCATTAGGCGGTGCAAAAAATCATATGGTTGTAATGCCTGATGCAGATTTAGACCAAGTTGTTGATGGTCTGATCGGCGCAGGGTATGGATCTGCAGGAGAGCGATGCATGGCTCTCTCCGTTGCTGTAGCTGTTGGTGATGTGGGTGATAAATTAATTGAAAAGCTTACCCCTCGCGTTCAGGGACTTAAAGTTGGCCCCGGAACAGATCCAGAAGTTGAAATGGGTCCACTCATCAGTAATGTACATTTATCAAAAGTAAAAAGCTATGTTGACTCCGGAGTTGCTGAAGGAGCTGATCTTATAGTGGATGGAAGATCAATATCTCTTCAAGGTTATGAAAATGGATACTTCATCGGAGGCTGTTTATTTGATCATGTTAAGGAAGATATGAAGATATATAGAGAAGAAATATTTGGACCTGTATTATCTGTTGCACGTCAACCTACTTTTGACGATGCTTTAAAAATGGTTAACGATCATGAATTCGGAAACGGCACCACTATTTATACTCGTGATGGTGACACAGCTAGAGCTTTTGCTAATCAATGCAAAATTGGAATGGTTGGAGTGAATGTTCCCATACCAGTACCCATGGCTTTTCATAGCTTTGGTGGTTGGAAAAGATCCTTATTTGGGGATCATGCAATGCATGGTATGGACGGAGTAAGGTTCTTCACGCGTCTCAAAACTGTTACTTCGAGATGGCCAACTGGTATTAGAAAAGGTGCTGAATTTACTATTCCAACAATGAAGTAAATATTTAATTTATCTTGATTTTAATCGCTATCTAGTTAGTTTACCGAGCTATAAACTCATCATGACAAGTAAAAAAATATCACTTATAGGAGCTGGACAAATTGGAGGTACACTTGCTCATTTAGCTGCCATGAAAGAGCTTGGAGATGTAGTTCTTTTTGATCTGATGTCTGGACTGGCAAAAGGTAAAGCTCTTGATATAGCGCAGTCCTCAGCCATAGATGGTTTTAATGTGTCCTTGTCCGGAACTGATAATTATGAGGATACAAGTGACTCTGATGTTATAATTATAACTGCTGGAGTTCCTCGAAAACCAGGAATGACTAGAGACGACCTTTTGGGAACAAACTTAAAAATTATCAAGCAAGTAGCTGAAGGTATAAAATCAACTTCTCCTAATGCCTTCGTTATTTGTATAACAAATCCATTGGATGTAATCGTTATGGCTCTTCAAAAATATTCAGGACTTCCAAAAAATAAAGTTGTTGGTATGGCCGGAGTTTTAGATACTTCACGTTTTAAATATTTCTTATCACAAGAATTGAACGTTCCAATTAGCGAAGTAGACTCATTTGTTCTTGGTGGCCATGGTGATACAATGGTACCAGTTCCAAATAGAACTATGGTTAGTGGTGAAAACCTGACTGATTTAGTGAATAAAGGAAAAATTTCAAAGGCTAGGCTTGACGAGATTATTGATAGGACGAGAAAAGGTGGAGCCGAAGTTGTAAAGTTATTGGAAACCGGGTCCGCTTTTTATGGGCCGGCAGCATCAGGAATTGAAATGGCCGACTCATATCTAAATGATAAGAAAAAAACGTTACCATGCGCAGCATATTTAAATGGTGAATATGGTGTCTCAGATTTATATGTTGGAGTTCCCGTTGTTATTGGCTCAGCTGGAATTGAAAAAGTTGTTGAACTTAATTTAGACGAAAAAGAAAAAAAATATTTTAAAACTTCAATCGAAGCAGTCAGTGAGCTATTTGAGGCTGCAAAAAATATTGATCCTTCACTTAAATAAATGAATATACACGAACATCAAGCAAAGGAATTATTTGACGGTTATGATATACCTGTGTCCAAAGGAAGCGTTGCATATGAAAAAAGTCAGATAAATGAAGCAGTAGGAAAAGTTAAGGGTCCAATTTGGGTTGTTAAAGCGCAAATTCATGCAGGTGGTAGAGGTAAAGGTGGAGGCGTTAAAGTAGTTTCTTCAAAAGAAGAAGCTGTTAATGAGGCTGAAAAAATGTTTGGTATGAATTTAATAACGCCTCAAACAGGCCCAGCAGGAAAAGAAGTAAAACGTATCTACATTGAAAATGGGTCGGATATTAAAAAAGAATTATACCTTTCTTGTTTATTAGACAGAGCGACAAGCAAAGTTGCCTTTATTGTATCTAAGATGGGAGGTATGGACATTGAAGCAGTTGCAAAAGATATTCCAGAAAATATAACAACAGTTCAAATAGAGCCTTCAATAGGTGTTACTGAAAATGATATAAATACAATTAGTAAAGCTTTTGAACTCAAAAAAGATCTTGAGGGCCAACTTTCTGATCTTATAAAAAATATGTATAAATTTTTTTTAGAAAAAGATGCTAGTCTTGTTGAAGTTAATCCTTTGATTATAACTGAGACTGACAAACTATTGTGTCTCGATGCTAAAGTTAATTTTGATGATAATGCTTTATACCGCCATCCAGAAATTGAGGAATTAAGGGATGAAAATGAGGAGGATGAATATGAAAGAGAGGCATCAAAATATGATCTCGCATATATAAAATTAGATGGGAATATAGGTTGTATGGTCAATGGCGCAGGCTTGGCAATGGCTAGCTTAGATATTATTAAAATGTATGGTGGTGAGCCCGCCAACTTTCTTGATGTTGGTGGTGGAGCTTCTAAAGAAAAGGTTTCGAGTGCATTTAAAATTATTCTTTCTGATAAAGGTGTAAAAGGCATCTTAGTTAATATCTTTGGTGGAATCATGAGATGTGACATCATTGCTGAAGGAATTGTTGCTGCTGCAAAAGAATTAGAAATCTCTGTACCGCTTGTAGTTAGACTTGAAGGCACAAATGTTGATGAAGGTAAAAAAATTCTAGATAATTCAAGTATCGAAATTATTTCTGCCAATGATTTAGATGATGCAGCAAAAAAAATAGTAAAGCTAGTTTAATGTCAGTAATAGTTAACAAAGATACAAAAGTTATTTGTCAGGGTTTCACCGGATCACAAGGTACCTTTCATTCAGAGCAGGCAATTAAATATGGCACTAACATGGTTGGTGGAGTTACTCCAAAAAAAGGAGGAACTGAGCACTTGGGGTTACCAGTATTTAATACAGTAAAAGAAGCTAAAGATAAAACGGAAGCAAATGCCACTGTAATTTATGTTCCTCCCCCATTTGCCGCAAAAGCAATTTTAGAAGCAATAGATAGTGAGATGGAGCTAATAGTTTGTATAACAGAGGGAATTCCTGTTATGGATATGCTAGAGGTCAAAGATAAATTAAAATCTTCTAAATCACGCCTTATTGGCCCCAATTGCCCGGGAGTCATAACTCCTGATGAGTGTAAGATTGGTATAATGCCAGCGCATATTCATCAAAAGGGAAACGTAGGAATTGTATCTAGGTCTGGAACACTAACTTATGAAGCAGTTTATCAAACAACAGTGGAAGGTCTTGGACAATCCACCTGTATTGGAATAGGGGGCGATCCAGTGAATGGAACAAACTTTATTAATTGTTTGGAACTTTTCTTATCTGATCCAGAAACTGAATCGATAATCATGATTGGTGAAATTGGTGGTTCAGCTGAGGAAGAAGCAGCTGAATTTTTGAGAAAAGAAAAGGTAAAAAAGCCAACCGTTGGATTTATTGCAGGAACGTCAGCCCCTCCAGGAAGAAGAATGGGACACGCTGGGGCAATTATATCTGGAGGGAAAGGTGGAGCAGAAAATAAAATTGAAGCCATGAAGAGTGCTGGGATTCAAATTTCAAATTCTCCAGCAGCTTTAGGATCAACTTTACTTGAGGTATTAAAGAATCAAAACTAAAATTAATCTGCTTAATGACAAAGTCATCCATAAACGATATTTTTGATAAAACATCTTTCCTGCATGGTGCAAACGCAGTTTATATCGAACAAATGTTCGAAAGATTTCAAAATAATCCCGCTGACATTCCAGATGATTGGAGAACTTTTTTTTCTGGCATTACAGATAACTTAAATCAACAAAATATTCTTCGTGCTAGTTGGGCATCTCAAAATGTAGAAACCAATAATGAAGAAGATACTTTAGAAAATATTAATGAGAGTGAAATCAAAATAGAGTCCCAAATATTAAATAAAGATAACATTGTTACGAGTGAAGTATTTAAAGAACAGGTTTTTGACTCAATAAGGGCAATAAGACTTATCAGAGCTTATAGAGTTAATGGTCATCTTGCATCAAATCTGGATCCACTAAATTTAAAAGAAATTAAAACATATTCTGAACTTGATTATAGAAATTATGGTTTCAAAGAAAATGACCTTGATAAAGAAATTTTCATTGACGGAAGCCTTGGTCTAAACTTTGCTAAACTCAGAAATATAATTGACATACTTAAGGAAACTTATTGCGGATCAATAGGTGTTGAATTTGTCCATATTCAAGATGCTGATCAAAAGCAATGGGTTCAAGAAAGAATAGAGGAAGTTAGAAATAAAACACAGTTTACCTCAAATGGTAAGAAAGCAATATTTAAACGTTTGCTTGAAGCTGAAATGTTCGAGCAATTCCTTGATAAAAAATTTATAGGCACCAAAAGGTTTGGTCTCGTTGGCAGTGAGTCGACTGTCCCAGGCATTGAGCAAATAATTAAACAAAGCTGCTTAGCTGGAGTCGAGGACATATATATAGGAACCGCACATCGTGGGAGATTAACCCTTCTTTCATCTGTTATGGAAGTTCCCTTGCGATCAATTATGGCAAAATTTGAGGGTGGAGGAGAGGATCCCAATGAAGTTTTAGGATCCGGGGATGTGAAGTACCATTTAGGGATTTCAAGTGATAGAGAGTTTGATGATAAAAAAATTCATCTTTCTTTGACGCCAAACCCATCACATTTGGAGGCAGTGGATCCCGTAGTGATAGGAAAAGTTAGAGCTGAGCAAACATTGCTTCAAGATAAAACAAACGACAGAGTAATAGGACTATTAATTCATGGTGATGCTGCAATGGCTGGGCAAGGTGTTGTTGCAGAAACTTTTGCGATGTCGCAATTACGGGGTTTTCGCACAGGAGGTACAATTCATTTTGTTATTAACAATCAAATAGGTTTCACCACAATGCCCCATTATGGTCGTTCAGCTCCATACTGTACCGAAATAGCAAAAATCATACAGGCGCCGATATTTCATGTTAATGGAGATGATGTTGAAGCAGTCGTTCATGTATGCAGACTAGCAGTTGAATTTAGAAATAAATTTAAAACTGACGTTGTAGTAGATATGTTTTGTTATCGTCGATCTGGCCATAATGAAATGGATTTACCAGAATTTACACAGCCGCTAATGTATCAAAAAATTAAATCTCACCCGTCTACTCTTAAAATTTATGAAAAAAAACTTATTGAAGAAGGTGTTTTAACTAATGACGATGTTGAAAATGAAAGATCAATTTACGCCAGTAAATTGAATGAAGAGTTAAAATTTGCAAAGTCGTATAAGCCAAATAAAGCTGACTGGCTTGAAGGTTCATGGAAAGGCATAACGGTAGCGTCAATCGATGCAAGAAGAGGTAAAACAGCTATTACTGAAAATGAGCTTTTAAAAATTGGGGAAGAAATACATACCATTCCAGAAAACTTTAACCCGCATAGAAGAATAAAAAAAATTTATGATGATAGATTATCAAGTATACAAAAAGGTAATGGAATTGACTGGGCAACTGCTGAGTCTCTAGCATTTGCTTCATTGCTATCAGAAGGCTATGGAGTAAGGCTTTCAGGTCAAGACTCGGGCAGAGGCACTTTTAGTCAAAGACATGCAGTTCTTTATGATCAAGTAAGCGAGAAAAGATTTGTACCATTGAGACATTTTAGAGAAAAACAAGGATTTTTTGAAATCATTGATAGTTTTTTATCTGAGTATGGTGTTTTGGGTTTCGAATATGGTTATTCACAAGTTGATCCAAGAACTCTAGTGCTTTGGGAGGGTCAATTTGGTGACTTTGCAAACAATGCTCAGACAATAATTGACCAATTTATAACTACTGGTGAGAGAAAATGGTTAAGAATGTCAGGTCTGACATTGCTTTTGCCACACGGCCATGAAGGCCAGGGGCCTGAACACACAAGTGGAAGATTAGAGAGATTTTTACAAATGTGTGCTGAGGACAATATTCAAGTTGTTAATTGTACTTCACCCGCAAATTATTTTCATGCTCTTAGAAGACAACTTCATAGAGATTTCAGAAAACCACTGGTTATCATGACACCTAAATCTACATTAAGGCACAAAAAAAATACATCTAGCATTGAAGAATTTACAAATGGATCAACCTTTCATCGAATTTTAAGAAAAGAACTGACTTCAGATCAAAAATCAAAAGTAAATAGATTGCTTTTATGTTCTGGAAAAATATATTTTGAGCTTGATGACCATCTTGAAAAATTAAAAAAAGATAATGTACACATTTTAAGATTTGATCAATTGTATCCATTTCCTTATGAAGTATTAAAAGAAGAAGTGTTACAGTTTCCAAATGCTGAAATAATTTGGGTTCAAGAAGAGCCATCAAATATGGGAGCATTCAGATTTGTTAAACATCGTATTGAGTCAGTATTACAGGTAATAACAGAAAAATATAAAGAACTACTATTTATAGGTAGAAAGGCATCCGCATCTCCTGCTACTGGTATAGCTAATCGTCATGCAGAAAACCAAGCCAATATTATAAAGCTGGCTGTAGAGAGCGATATAAATGAAATTAAAAAACACAAGGATGGCGTAACATTAGTTAAATTTAAACTGCCGATTGAATAATAATCTTAAAGTGTTAAATATTAAATATGTCTGTTGAAATCAAAGTCCCTTCTCTCGGAGAAAGCGTTGTAGAGGCAACGGTAGCAAAATGGTATAAGAATGAAGGTGACTCTGTATCCGTCGATGAACCACTGCTTGAGCTTGAAACAGATAAAGTAACTCTTGAAGTTCCTTCTCCATCAAATGGCTGTATACAAAAAATCAACGCAGAAGAAGGTTCAACTGTTGAAGTTGGTACAATCTTAGGGTCTATTGATGAAAATGCTTCTATAGAACAAAAAGTTAAACAGTCAGAACCAGTAAATGAAAAATCAGTTACGACTCCAGAAAAAACTATTCCTGAAGAAGTAAAGTCTCCACCAAAAGAAGAGATGCCCATTCAAATTGATAATTTAAATAATCAAAAATTATCCCCTGCTGTAAGAAAAATTGCTGCTGAAAAGAATATAAATATTAATACTGTCACCTCTTCAAGAGAGGATGGTAGAATTACTAAATCTGATGTCATAAATTATCAAAACATAGAAAAACAAGAAAATACTCCTCAAACAATTAGACAAACCGATAAAAGAGAAGAACGAGTGCCCATGTCGCGTTTAAGGCAAACCATAGCAAAACGTCTAAAGGATGCTCAGAATAATGCTGCTATGCTCACAACATTTAATGAGGTTGATATGAGTGAGCTTATCAAGACACGTAATGATCATAAATCAGAATTTGAAAAAAAGTATGGCGTGAAATTAGGCTTCATGTCTTTTTTCGTGAAAGCATGTATAACTGCGCTGAGAGATATTCCTGAAGTAAATGCGGAAATTGAAAACAATGACGTCATTTATAAAAATTTTTACAATATTGGTGTTGCTGTTGGAACTGATCAAGGCCTTGTCGTACCCGTTGTTAAAGACGCCGATAAAAAATCTCTTGTTGAAGTAGAAAAAGAAATCTATCAACTGGGACAGAAAGCTCGTTCTGGCCAATTAAGTATTGAAGATATGCAGGGTGGTACATTTACAATATCCAATGGTGGTGTTTATGGATCTTTAATGTCAACTCCAATATTAAATCCACCTCAATCAGGAATATTGGGAATGCATAAAATAGAAGAAAGACCGATAGTTATTGATGGTGAAATAAAAATTAGACCCATGATGTATCTTGCCCTTTCATACGATCATAGAATAGTAGACGGTAAAGGAGCCGTAACTTTTTTAGTCAGAGTTAAAGAGGGTCTAGAGGATCCAAGTAGACTATTGTTAGGAGTTTAGTTTGGAACAATTTGATATCACAGTGATTGGTAGCGGGCCTGCTGGTTACGTTTGTGCAATTAGAGCATCACAACTTGGATACAAAGTTTGTTGTATCGAAAAGGGACAAACGCTAGGCGGTACCTGCTTAAATATTGGATGTATTCCCTCAAAATCTCTATTGCATTCTTCTCATTTATTTAATCAAGCTTCAGAACTTAATCAATTAGGCATTAATTTTGATAACGTATCGTTTGATCTAAATAAAATAATGAAATCTAAAAATGAAAGCGTCGAGGCACTTACAAATGGTATCGAATTTCTTTTTAAAAAAAATAAAGTTACAAGAAAATTGGGATTTGCCAAGTTCATTAATAATGAGCAAATTGAGATTTTAACTGGCGATAGCTCTGAAGTTATTAAATCATCTAAAACAATTATTGCTACAGGTTCAGAAGTTGTTTCACCTGAGGGAGTGATCATTGATGAAATTGATATCTTATCATCCACTGGAGCTTTAAGTTTATCGTCTGTTCCAAAGCACTTAATGGTTATTGGCGCAGGTTACATTGGCTTGGAAATGGGATCTGTTTGGTCAAGACTAGGATCAAAGGTAACAGTCATTGAATACGCTGACCGAATACTTTCTGGAATGGACCAAGAAATTTCTGATGCTTTTCAAAAAATACTCATTAAACAAGGATTTGATTTTAAGCTTTCTACTGCTCTAAGAAAGGTAAATAAAAGTAATGGCTCGCTTTCTGTTTCGGTTGAAAACAATGGTCAAACTCTTGATATGGATTGTGACAAAGTTTTAATATCGACTGGTCGAAAACCTTACACTTTTGGTTTGAACTTAGAGAAGATAGGAGTAAAAACGAATGATAAAGGCTTTATTGAGACTAATCAGCATTTTAATACTTCGATTGAAAATATTTATGCAATCGGTGATTGTAAAGTAGGACCAATGCTTGCCCATAAAGCTTCAGAAGAAGGTACTGCTGTAGCTGAGATTATTGACGGTCAGGCTGGGCACGTTAACTATAATACAATTCCATCGGTTATTTATACTGCCCCAGAAGTTGCATCAGTTGGAAAAACAGAGGAAGAATTAAAGAAAAACAACGTCACATATAAAATAGGTAAATTTCCGTTTTCAGCAAATGGTAAAGCTAAAGTGATGAATGAAACAAGCGGGTTTGTGAAGATTTTATCTGATAAAAATACAGATGAAGTATTAGGTGTTCATATCATTGGAGCAGACGCTGGCAACCTTATTGGCGAACTCACAATTGCAATGGAATTTGGAGCATCAGCTGAAGATATTGCAAGAACGTGTCACGCACATCCAACTCTAACAGAATCAATAAAAGAAGCTGCGTTAAACGTGGATAATCAAGCTATTCATATTTAGCTTCCTTTTTTGTTATTAATAAAGTCATCAAGTACAGCCAGACTGCTAAAACTACATGATAAAAATGCCAGCTGAGATTTGGTTCAAACAGCTGAACCTGTCTAATAATAAAATTAACCAGTATTATTGAAAAAATGATGCTTGATACGAAACGAGAAGAAATTTTTTCTCTTGGTATCAAAAAAGAAAAAATTATTCCAAGAACAAGCCACATAACAGCATACATAATGATTAAACTCTTTGCTTGAAAGAAAATATATATACTTATCAATGCCATTATCAGTGCAAAAATTAAAATTATCTTTTCATTAATGAACTGACTTTTTTTAATGATGTCTATCGTGATGAGAGGTACTCCGAATAGAAGTGATAGAGCTGTGAACAATTGATGTGAAGACTTCAACTCGGTATGCATGTTCAAGCCAAACCTAAGGGTTGCTAAAAAAGCTGCGACTGCCAGTACTAAAACTCCAGCAGTAGCAAAGTTAAGCTTATGTTGCAAAAAGACTCTTATTGAGTATGCACCAGCTATTACAATCAGTATTTCAGAAAGAGCAAAATGAGCTGGAGGTGTCATTAATGACTTTTAATCGCCCTGTTATAGTCTTCTTTAATTTGAGTTGAAGTTTTTCGAGTTCCGTCATGCGACCATCCAGGAGGGCCGAAAAGATACATAAATCTATCTTTAAGCGAAATACCGCGCATTGAAATGTCTTTAAATATATTTGCATATTCCTCAAATAATATCCTAAGAGGATTCAAGGATGTCATCGGAACCACCAATCCATAGTCACAAGGCTCTTTTGGATCTTCAGCAACAAATGTTCCAAACATTCTATCCCAAACCATTAGTGTTCCAGCATAATTTGCATCAAGGTATTTCGGATTTCTTGCATGATGAACTCTATGGTGTGAAGGTGTGTTAAATAAATACTCATACCAGCGTGGTAACTTATATATAGTTTGAGTGTGACATAAATATTGGTAGTAACCGTTTATAAACACACAGAATAAAACCATTACTGGATCAAAGCCAATGATTACAAGTGGTATTTTGAGCATTCGAGTTCCAGTGAAGTGTTTTGTAAATGGTTGTCTTGCACCCACATCGATGCCCATTCTTTCTGAAGAGTGGTGAGTTCGATGCAGCCCCCAGCCCCATCGCCATCGATGACAAATTCTGTGATGTAAATAAAAAGTTAAATCGTCAAGTATGAAGCACAATACCAAAGCGCTTAAGGTAAATGGGAATGTATAAATTTGAAATTCCTTAGCCCAAAATAGAGCTCCTAGAGTTATGAACGCAAATATTCCATTTACAGGGTAACTCAAAACTCCCATGGACATATTCAATATCCATTCTTTAAAATCATTTTTACCTTTCAATTTAAAGAAATATATAGCTAATGTTTCTACAACTGCTATTCCAATTAAAATTGGTACCAATAACCAAAAAAGCTCTAGAGCAGAATATTGAAACAAAAAATCAACTGACATTTTTAAAACTCTCTAACATGTTACCCATCATTTTGTGTATTATGTTAACACCCTGAAGTGGTCTGATAAATACTTTAAATTCAGTAATTAGTCCAGCCTCATTCCATGTAATGAGGTCGATTCCATTAATATCAGTATCTTCAATAGTCAAAGTAAATTCAAGGCTGGCGTTTGTTTCTCCAATAATTTCTTTATGATATTTAAAATTCGATGCATTAAATACTTCTGATGCAGCCATTAAATATTTTAATGTGATATCTTTTCCTCGCTGAGGAGTGTACACAACTGGAGAATAAAAAATAACATGTTCATCCAGTATCTCTGTCAGAGCATTATAGTCACGCAGATTAACAACATCATGCCATCTTGATATCGGGTTTTGCATATACATTAATATATAATTTATTTATTTCTTAGCAAGCGGATGGGTTTTTGAATATGCTTCATATAGTCGCTCAGTCTCAACTTTGGTATATCTTTGAGTTGTGGAAAGACTGCTATGTCCTAATAATTCCTGAATTGTTCTCAGGTCTCCACCTGAGTCCAGCAAATGTGTAGCAAAACTATGTCTCAACGCATGAGGGGTTGCAGTTTCAGGTAAAGACAAATTATGTCTAATTTTTTCCAAAGTATATTGAATAATTCTCGGACTAAGACGGTTCATTCTTTTACCTAAAAAAAGTGGATCACCATTTTCAAAACCTTTTGGACACTCTTTTATATATTCTTTTATTTCGCGCTTAATAAATTCCATTAAAGGCACGAGTCTTTCTTTGTTACCTTTTCCTCTAATAACCAGATATTCATTCTCATTAATATCATCATAATTTAAATTTAATGTCTCAGATATTCTCAATCCACATCCATATAAAAGCATAAGGATTGACTTATTTCGTAATCCTACCCATTTCTCTTTTTCAATTTCTTGCGAATATTTAATAGCTTCAATTGCAAGATCAGCTGAAATTGGTCTGGGCAAAGACTTTTTTGTTTTAGGAGATTTTAAAGACTGTATCGTACTATTTTTTATTTTTTCATTCTTTACTAAAAAATTAAAAAAAGATTTTAGTGATGATATCACTCGTGCAATTGATGTAGTTCCAATGCCTTGATTTCTTAAAAAGGATAAGAAACTTCTGAAGTCTGAAATTTGCATACTATCAAGATCACTCATTGATAAGCTACCCCCAAAATGATCTTTTGAAAAAATTAAAAATTTTTCAATATCATTTTTGTAGCTTATAAGTGTGTTGTCACTTAAGTTTCTAACTTTCTGTAAATTCTCAATCCAATCGTGAAAGCATTCTTTAACTTGATTATTCACACACTAAAGAATTTTTTGATTTGTTTTTTTCCAATCATCGAGAAAAGCTTTTAAACCCTTATCTGTTAAGGGATGCTTATATAGCTTGGCAAGCGTTGCAGGCGGCAAGGTGACTACGTCAGCACCAATCATTCCAGACTCAATAACATGATCAACTGTTCTAACTGAAGCAACTAATATTTTTGTTTTAATATTTTTATAATTTGAATATATCGTTTTGATTTCTCTAATTAGGTTCATTCCATTTTCACCTATATCATCTAATCGTCCAACAAATGGAGATATATATGTTGCTCCACATTTAGCAGCAATCAATGCCTGTGCAGCTGAAAAACATAGGGTTACATTGGTCTTGATCTTTTTGCTGTTTAGTATCTTACAAGCTTTAAGCCCTTCTTCTGTTAAAGGTAACTTAATAACAATATTTTTAGATATTTTTGATAGTATTTTTGCTTCCGCAATCATTCCCTTGCATTCAATGGCTGTAACTTCAGCACTAATAGGCCCTTTTATCATTTTAGAAATTTCTTTAAGTATTTTTTTAAAATCTTTTCCTGATTTGGCCACTAATGATGGATTGGTTGTAATTCCATTAATCAAGCCGGTTTCTCTAAATTCTCTAATTACTTCTACATCTGCTGTATCTAAAAAGAATTCCATAACAAATAATATTTTGACTGATATATTTATATCATAGTTAGAGATTCAAACAAAATTTATGAATAAAATTATTTACTATATAGATGTCTTATTAGCTCACAATGTAAGTGAAGAATTTACCTATAAGCATGAAACGATTGAAAAACCTAGAGTTGGAATGATTGTTTTAGCTCCTTTGCGCTCAGGAGAAAAAATTGGGGTTATCACCAAAGTAAACACTGTTTTAAATGATTCAAAAATAAGGTTGAAATTTGTAAAAGAAATTTCACACGAATATAGACTGAATTCAAAAATGATAAAGTTTTTAAATTGGGTTAGTAATTACAATTTAATTGATAGAGGGTTAGTTCTCAAAATGATTTTGTCGCATAGTAAATTTTATTTTAGAAAGAAAAAAACAAAAGAACTCACTTCGAATATTAAAAAAGATGTTAAGGCAATAAAGCTAAGTTTGGAGCAAAAAAGGGCTTCTCAAGATATACTAAAAATTTTCCAACAAAGAAATTTTAAACCTGTCCTACTTGATGGTGTCCCTGGATCTGGAAAGACAGAAGTTTATTTTGATGTTATAAAAAAATTTATTAAGGACGGTGAACAAGTTTTAATTATGTTTCCAGAAGTTTCATTGACAGGAGATTTTGTAAATAGAATTGAAGAAAGATTTGGGTTTTCACCAGTAGTTTGGCACTCAAAGATAAGTACTGCTTATAAAACAAAAGTATTAAAGAGCATTAATGATGGCACTTCTCAAATTATTATTGGTGCTCGTTCCTCTTTATTTCTACCATACAAAAACCTATCAATGATTGTCTTAGATGAAGAGCATGACAGCTCTTATAAACAAGAAGAACAAGGTATATACCACGCACGGGATATGTCAGTCGTTAAGTGTTCAATAGAAGATATTCCAATTATTTTAACAAGCGCTACCCCATCACTCGAGACAATTTTTAATGTGATGAATAAAAAATATAATAAAGTTTCGATTAAAAATAAGTATTTTAATCAAGAAGAAAATGAAATTTTCATAGTTAATATGAAAAAGGAAAAATTAAAAAAAGATCAATGGTTATCTGAAAAACTCATTAAAGAAATCAGTCAGACATTGAAAAAAAAACAGCAGACATTGCTTTACATCAATAAAAGAGGATATGCTCCCGTAATTATTTGCAAGTCATGTGGGCATAAAATAACATGTAAAAACTGCTCAAGTTACTTAGTAGAACATTTAAAAAATAAAAAATTACTATGTCATCACTGCGGTCATAGTATTTTAACAAAGGGCTTAGAATGTCCTTCATGTCAAAATAATGATAGCCACTTTATTGATTATGGAGCTGGCATTGAAAAAATATTTACAGAGGTTTCAAAAACTTTTCCCTTGGCAAAGATATGCCTATTCTCTAGTGATCATATAAAATCACAAGATGAATTAGAAATTAAGGTAAAACAAATAAAAGATCATGAATACGATATTATTATTGGAACTCAACTTATAACTAAAGGTTATCACTTTCCTAACCTAGCATGTGTTGGAATAATTGATGCGGATATGACACTGAAAGGTGGTGATCTGAGAGCTTCTGAAAAAACTTATCAGGCCTTATACCAAGTATCCGGAAGAGCAGGACGGGCTCAAACAAAAGGAAGAGTGATTATTCAAACATATTATCCTGAAAACGAAACTATTCAGTCTCTTGCACAATTAGATCGAGATGCATTTTATGAAAATGAAATATATTATCGCAAGCTTAATAACCTTCCACCCTCAGGAAAAATGGCAGCAATTATTGTTAGTGGAAATAATATTGCCAAGGTGAGGGAGCAATGCAGTATCATGTTTGGTTCTATTCCAAATATTTCAGAACTTGAAATATATGGTCCAGCGCCAGCCCCATTGTCCAAGTTAAAAGGACGCCACAGGCAGAGATTTTTGATACATGACAAAAAAGCCAGAAATATGCAAAAAATAGTCAATGCTTGGCTCAAGAATTCCAAATCATTATCGAGCGTAAACATATCTGTGGATATCGACCCATTTAGCTTTGTATAAAATTCGAATTGCGACATTCCAATACTTGAAAAATATGAGAGTTAATGGTACGGAAAGAGTGAATTTTTAGAGAATTTCCACATAATGGCTAACGCAAGCACAAGACAAATCGCATCAGTTGATAGATATGCTAATGCATTATTTCAGCTGGCAAAAGAGGCCAAAGTACTCGAAACTGTTTCTAGTGAACTTTTAAATTTAAAAAAAATACTGAATGAAGATGATACTTTACTATCCATGGTTAAGAATCCTTCAATCAGCAAATCTAATAAATTTAATTTTTTTAATTCACTTTCTGAGAAAATTGAAATGTCCAAGCTTGCAAAAAATTTTATTGGAGTAATAATTAATAAAAACCGAATAAACTACTTAATGGATATAATTAATTCATTTGAGAAATTAATGTCAGGACTTAAGGGTGAGATGTCAGCAACAATTACTTCAGCTAAAGTTCTGAAAGAAGAAGAATTAAAACATATTAAGGATAAGCTCAAAGATAAGTTTAGTTCAGAATTTAATATTAACACTATAGTTGATGAGACTTTAATAGGGGGTCTTAAAATACAAGTTGGTAGTCAAATGATTGATAGCAGTATTAAAAATCAACTCCAAACATTAAAAGAAAAAATGAAAGAGGTCGCTTAATGGACATACAACCATCAGAAATATCAAAAATACTCAAAGAAGAAATTAAAAATTTTGGATCTGACTCCGAAATTACAGAAGTTGGCCAAGTTCTTTCAATTGGAGATGGTATCGCAAGAATCTACGGACTTGATAATGTTCAGGCCGGTGAAATGGTAATGTTTGATGATGGTACAAGAGGAATGGCCCTTAATCTGGAGGATGATAATGTAGGTGTTGTGCTATTTGGAAGTGATGCAAATATTAAAGAAGGTGATACAGTTAAAAGGACAAATTCTATTGTTGATGTTCCAGTAGGTAAAGAGCTGCTAGGAAGAGTTGTAGATGCTCTTGGAAATCCTATAGATGGAAAAGGAAACATAGAGTCACAGAATAGAAGTCGTATTGAAGTTAAAGCGCCAGGTATAATACCAAGAAAATCAGTATCCGAACCAATGCAAACAGGTCTTAAAGCGATCGACAGCTTGATTCCAATTGGCAGAGGGCAACGTGAATTAATTATTGGTGACAGACAAACTGGAAAAACAGCAATTGCTATTGATACTATCATAAATCAAAAATCCATTAATGAATCTGGCGATGAAACTAAGAAACTTTATTGTATTTATGTCGGTATAGGTCAAAAAAGATCTTCGATTGCTCAAACAGTGAAAGCCTTAGAAGACGCTGGTGCCATGGAATATACTACAGTTGTTGCAGCAACAGCAAGTGACGCTGCTCCACTACAATTTCTTGCTCCTTATACTGGTTGTTCAATGGGTGAATATTTCCGTGATAATGGAATGCATGCTTTAATAATTTATGATGATTTATCAAAACAAGCAGTGGCCTATAGACAAATGTCATTACTTCTTAGAAGACCTCCAGGACGTGAAGCATTTCCAGGAGATGTATTTTATCTTCACAGTAGATTACTTGAGAGAGCAGCCAAGATGAATGATGAAAATGGAGGTGGTTCATTAACAGCGTTGCCTGTGATTGAAACTCAAGCAAATGATGTTAGTGCATTTATACCAACAAACGTGATTTCAATCACTGATGGTCAAATTTTTCTAGAAACAGAATTGTTTAACCAAGGTATCAGACCTGCAGTTAATGTAGGTTTAAGTGTATCCCGAGTTGGTTCTGCAGCGCAAACCAAGGCGATGAAGAAAGTTGCAGGCTCGATAAAACTTGAACTGGCCCAGTACCGTGAAATGGCAGCATTTGCCCAATTTGGTTCAGACCTAGATGCCTCGACACAGAAGTTATTAAATAGAGGTTCAAAACTTACCGAACTATTAAAGCAAAACCAGTATTCACCGATGACAATTGCAGAGCAAGTTGTTTCAATTTTTACTGGTGTGAACGGTTACTTAGATGATCTGGAGTTGAATCAGATAAGGGATTTCGAAAAAGATCTATTTGAACTTATAAAATCATCTCATTCAGATATTATTGAGTCTATCAATTCATCTGGAGACTTGAACGATGATACTTCCAGTAAATTAACATCAATAATTGAAGAATTTAAAAAAAATAGGTAAATGCCAAGTTTAGACGATCTAAAAAAACGAATTGGTAGCGTTAAGTCTACTCAAAAAATAACCAAAGCCATGAAAATGGTTGCGGCTGCAAAATTACGGCGTGCCCAAGAATCTGCTGAATCAAGTCGTCCTTATTCTGAGACCATGGAAGATCTTATATCATCTATATCATCTGGGTACTCTCCAACTTCAAATGAAAGAAATTTATTAACCGGAGATAATAAGGACTCAATTCATATGTTGATCCTCTTTACATCTGAGAGAGGACTGTGTGGTGGATTTAATTCAATTGTCACTAAATCACTTCGAGATAAAGTAGCAAGTCTTGAGGAGTCAGGCAAACAAGTAAAAATTATTTGTGTCGGAAAAAAGGGTTATGATATTATTAAAAGACAGCATGAAGAAAAAATTGTCGAAGTTGTTGATATGAGATCTGTTAAGTCTGCTTCTTATCAGGATGCAAAAAATATAGCTGACAAAATAATAAAAATGTATTTTGACGAAGAATTTGATAAATGTTCTATCTTTTATAATAAGTTTAAATCAGTAATATCACAGATTCCAACTGAACAACAAATTGTTCCAATTGATATTCCTGAAAATGAGTCAGATACAACTAAAAATGACAATACTTTTTTTGAATTTGAGCCTGGTGAGAGCGAAATACTCGATGAACTACTCCCGCTGAACTTTACAATACAAATATTTAAAGCTTTACTAGAAAGTGCAGCCAGCGAACAAGGTGCTAGAATGAGCGCTATGGATAATGCATCAAGAAACGCGTCTGATATGATTGATAATTTAACACTATTTTATAACCGTTCCAGACAAGCTGTTATTACTAAAGAGCTTATTGAGATAATTTCTGGAGCAGAAGCAGTTTAATTAAGGAGTAAATATGACAACAAATAATAAAGGTACCATATCACAAGTTATCGGAGCTGTAGTTGATGTACGCTTTGAAGAAAACTTGCCGCCAATTCTTGCGGCATTAGAATGTAAAGTTGGTGATAAAACTGTGATCCTTGAGGTCGCACAGCATTTAGGTGAGTCCACAGTTAGAACTATTGCTATGGAGTCGACTGATGGAATGACCAGAGGTGACGATGTTGTTGATACCGGTAATCAGATACAGGTTCCAGTAGGCCCTGAGACTTTGGGTAGAATTATGAATGTTGTTGGCGAGCCAGTTGATGAAAGGGGTGAAATTAAATCTACAGATAAATGGTCAATTCATAGAGATGCCCCTGACTTTGTTGATCAAGCTACAGAAACAGAAATTCTTGTCACGGGTATTAAAGTTGTAGATTTGCTAGCACCTTATTCTAGGGGAGGAAAAATTGGTCTTTTTGGAGGAGCAGGGGTTGGTAAAACAGTTATTATCATGGAACTAATAAACAACATTGCAAAAGCACATGGTGGTTATTCAGTATTTTCTGGTGTTGGAGAAAGAACTAGAGAAGGTAATGACCTATATTATGAAATGATTGAATCTGGTGTTATTGATTTAGAAGGTAAAGAGTCAAAATGTGCATTAGTTTATGGACAAATGAACGAACCTCCAGGAGCAAGAGCTCGGGTAGCTTTAACAGGCTTGACAGTTGCTGAGTATTTTAGAGACATGGAAGGTCAAGATGTTTTATTTTTTGTAGATAATATTTTTAGATTTACTCAAGCTGGTTCAGAAGTATCAGCCCTGCTTGGTAGAATTCCATCTGCGGTAGGTTATCAACCTACTCTTGCAACTGATATGGGATCACTTCAGGAAAGAATTACATCTACAAATAAAGGTTCAATTACATCTGTGCAGGCAATATATGTTCCTGCCGATGATTTAACCGATCCTGCTCCTGCAACCTCGTTTGCACACCTTGATGCAACAACCGTGCTTTCAAGACAGATTGCTGAGCTTGGTATCTATCCTGCCGTTGATCCGTTAGATAGTACTTCGAGAATATTAGACCCTCGCGTTGTTGGAGATGAACACTATCGAGTAGCAAGAAATGTACAAGCTGTACTGCAGACTTATAAGTCTCTACAAGACATCATTGCAATTTTAGGCATGGATGAATTATCTGAAGAAGACAAATTAACAGTGGCCAGAGCACGTAAGATTCAAAGATTTATGTCCCAACCGTTCTTTGTTGCCGAAGTCTTTACGGGAACCCCCGGAAAATATGTTGAATTGGAGGATACGATCAAAGGATTTGATGCGATCTGTAAGGGTGAATATGATCACCTTCCTGAGGCAGCTTTTTATATGGTTGGTACAATAGAAGAAGCTATACAAAAAGCAGAAAAAATGGCCGAAGAAGCCGCTGCGTAACTTGAATGTCTGATCAATTTAACTATAAATTAGTAACGCCTGAGAAAATATACCTTGAGGGTGATGCTCAAATGGTTGTCTTGCCTGGTGAGGAAGGTGATCTTGGAGTGCTTCCAAATCACTCAAATATTATTACCTCTCTTAGGCCAGGAATAATAAAAGTAACTAATTCAGATCAAACACAATCATTGTTTGTTGAAGAGGGCTTTATTAAATTCTCTAACAACGAGCTACTTGTTATAGCCGTAGGTTTGGATGAAGAGACTGCTTTAAATAATGACTTTATTAATAATAAAATTGAGAATTATTCTTCAGCTCTTGAGACCGCTGATGAAACTCAAAAAATGAAGATTCAGAAAAAAATTGATAGTTTAAAACTTCTTTTAAATTAACTATCAATAGAATTAATTTCTTTAAATAAGCTTGTATAAAGTCTTCTTTTAAAGGGAACTATTTTTTGAAGTATTTTATCTTGTGTAGACCATTCCCATTTCTTAAATTCCGGTTTCTTTGTTTTAATATTTATATCTTCATTTTTTCCGGTAAAACTTATTATAAACCATTTTTGTTTTTGACCAATAAATCTACCTTTCCAAAGTTTTTTTCTTAAATAAGAAGGAAGTTTATAAAAATACCAAGTTTTACATTCATATATAATTTTATAATTTTTTTTAATTCCAGTTTCCTCTTTCATTTCTCGTATAACAGCTTTTGCAGGGCTTTCTCCTTTATCAATTCCACCTTGTGGCATCTGCCAAGCTGATTTATCTTTATCAAATCTTTGTCCAATAAAAATTTGATTTTTAGAGTTGAGAATGATCATTCCAACTCCTCTTCTATACCTTGGTTTTTGATCCATTCTTTTCTGTTGTTGGAATTATTAATTTTATTCAATCATCTTTTCTTTATCGAAAAGATCTAGAGCATAATTTAATTGATTATCAGTTTCCTCGTCTTCATCATAAATATATTCAACTTCAATATCTGGAGTTATTCCAACTCTATGGATAGAATCACCAGAGGGTGTATAGTAAAGTGCTGTGGTCATTCTGATGGCACTAGAGTCTTTTAATGGAAAGATAGTTTGAACTGACCCTTTTCCGTATGATTGTTCTCCTAGGATAATTGCGCGTTTATGATCTTGAAGCGCACCCGCAACAATTTCGGAGGCTGATGCGGACCCCTGATTTATAAGAACAATAATTGGCTTATCTTTAGCAATGTCCCCGCCTGACGCAGTAAATCTTGATATATCATTTTTATCTCTTCCCTTTATTGATACGATTTCTCCAGATTTTAGGAAGTTATTTGTAACTTTTGCTGACTGATCTAATAAACCACCAGGATTATTTCTTAAATCAATTATGTAGCCTTCAATATTATTTTCACCAATACTGTTTGATAATTCTTTTACAGCATTTCTAATACCTTTATCGGCTTGTTCACTGAATGATATCAATCTTATGTATCCAACATTACCTTCGGCATTAAATTTAACTGCTTGTACAGTTATAACCGCCCTTTTTAATGTCACATCTATAGGGTCTTCTTCTCCGATTCTAACCACTTTTATAGTTAATGATTTACCTACAGGCCCTCGTAAAAGTTCAACAGCTTCACTTAGTGTTAATCCAAGCACGTCAATTTCATCAATGTGTGTAATATAATCACCAGGGCGCATTCCTGCTCTCGCAGCCGGAGTATCATCAATTGGAGAAATTACTTTTACGTACCCATTTTCCATTGTTACTTCAATTCCAAGTCCCCCAAATTCACCTTTGGTTTCTTCTTGCATATCAGTATAAATTTCTGAGTCCATATAACTTGAAAACGGATCCAATGATTGAAGCATGCCGTTAATTGCGTATTCAATTACCTTTTCGTCATCTATATCCTCGACATAATTACTTTTAATAATGTCAAAAACATCTCCGAAGACATCCAATTTTTTATAAAGATCCTGGTTATTTGCAGAGATATAATTAAAGCTAAAAAGTGATACAACAAACGATAGCGTAATAAACAAAATTTTCATTTTCAAACTCTATGATATGGATGATTAGATACAATAGTAGCAGATCTATATATTTGTTCTAATAAAATTATTAGTGCAAATGAGTGCGTAAATGTCATTTTACTTAAGGCAATAACCTTATTACTTTTTTCTAGTATATTTTTCTGAATACCATCAGTACTACCAACAATAAATTTCAAGTTTTTGAAATTACTATTAAATAAGAATACTTTTAAGTCTTCAGTTGAAAAATACTCACCCCTCTCGTCAAGGCTTACAAAACACTCATTGGCCTTCTTTTTAAGAAGTCTATTTTCAATTGCTTTATTATTAATTTTTACTGTTTTTATATCAGTTATAATATTTCTAAACTGTGAAATACGTTTTATATAAATATCATGAAGTTGTTCTTCATGATCAAATTTAAATTTGTCAAAATGTAGAATTTCAATTTTCATTTAAGGATCAATTATTCAATTTCAGCAGACCACATATTTTCTAAGTTATAAAATTTTCTAATTTCGTCTTTGAATAAATGTATAATGACGTCACCACTATCAATTACTATCCATCCACTGTCTTGATTTCCTTCAATTGATGGCAGTGCAATATTTAGACTTTTAAACATTTTATGAACCGATTGGGAAATCGCGTTTATATGTCTATTTGATGTTCCGGTTGCAAATACTAGGTGGTCAGCTAGTGAGGTTTTTTTAGATATATCAATTGAGACTATATCCAGAGCCTTATTATCCTCTAAATCACTTAATATTTTTTTTAGTATTTGCGTCATTTATTATTTCTAATAGCAGTTGATGACTCACTTACATTGAAGTCACGAATAAATATCCAAGCAGGTGATTTGGTAAATATCAACTTTGCATCAGATAATTTTATTTGGTTGTTTTTAAATTTTTCCGCAACTATGGAAGTAAGTGGATTATATAATTTCTCATTACGATTAAAAACAGCAATAGGCATTTGATCAAAAATATCTAAATAATTTTTCCATTTATGCATTTCTTCAAAAGAATCACTACCCATTAAAAATATGAACTCATCATCGGTAAAGTTAGATTTGATATGTTTCAAATTATCAATTAAATAATATGAGTTAGCAATATCCTCAAAAAATTTCAGTTTAATATTGTTATTGCCTATTAGTTTTTTTGCTTGACTATTTCTGTCTTCAAATGACATATAATCATCTTTTTCCTTCAATGGATTTTGCTTTGTGATCATCCACCAGACTTCATCAAGATCAAAAATTTGAATTGCCTTATCTGATAATTTTAAATGTCCTAAATGTGCTGGATTAAATGAACTTCCTAAAATGCCAATTCTCATTTACGGTCTAACCTGTCCATTTCCTCTCACTATATATTTATAAGTTGTCAGCCCTTCTAATCCAACTGGCCCTCTGGCGTGCAATTTGCCGGTAGCAATTCCTATTTCAGCACCTAAACCAAATTCACCTCCATCTGCAAATTGGGTTGAGGTGTTATGCATAACAATTGCACTACCCACGGTATTTAAAAACTTTTCAACTTTCTCTTTATCTTCAGAAATAATACTCTCTGTATGACCTGATCCATATTTAGCAATATGTTCTATTGCTTTGTCTACCCCTTTAACAGTCTTTATAGATATTATTGCATCTAAATATTCTGTACCCCAATCTTCTTCGGATGCTTTTAGAACTTTGTCTGAGATTTTCATACATACATTATCTCCTCTTACTTCACAGCCCCCATTAATTAAATCAGTAATAATTTTTGGTAAATGAGTATCGACACAGTTTTCATCAATTAATATAGTTTCAGCTGCACCACAAATTCCAGTTCTTCTCAATTTTGCATTTTCTATGATTTTGCTTGCTATTTCTGTATCTGATGTTTCATCAACATATAAATGACATACTCCATCGAGATGTCCAATCACTGGTATTTTTGCGGTGTCTTGAACTTTTTTTACTAAACCCTTCCCGCCTCTAGGTACTACAACATCAATATATTTTCCCATTTTAGCAAGCATGTAATCTACTGCCGCTCTATCTGTGGTGCTTACATATTGAACAATATGTTCGCTAACAGAATTTTCCTTTAAAGCCCCTTGTATAGATTTTACCATTTCTGAGTTAGTATTAAAACACTCAGATCCTCCTCTTAGTATTACGCTATTGCCAGCTTTTAAACATAAAACTGTCGCATCAACTGTAACGTTTGGTCTGCTTTCATAAATAATTCCAATAACACCAAGAGGAACAGACACTCTTTCAACTAACATTCCATTTGGCCGTTTATTAGAATAAAGTTTGTTTCCAACTGGATCTTCTAAAGAAATAACATTTTCAATTGACGACAATATTCCATCAAATCGTTCGTTATCTAGCATAAGTCGATCAACCATTGCTTTTGAAAGACTATTTTCAGAGTCACTAATATCTAATGAATTAGCATCTAGAATATTTTTTTTATTCTTTTCTAAACTTACTATAATTGATTTTAATATATTATTTTTATCTCGTTCGTTCAAAGACCTAATGTCTTTTGAGGCCCTAACACTGTTCTCGCCCATCTTTTCTAATTCTAATTCAATGCTCATATCAATACTAGATCGTCCTTATGTATCATTTCTTCTCTGTAAGAGTAACTTAGAATGTTAGCTATTTCATCACTTTTGTGTCCCATAATTTTAATACTTTCTTCTGCAGCGTAACCTGCTAACCCTATACCTATTTTATTTTGATCAGACGACAATACTTCAATAACATCTCCTCTCTCAAAGTTTCCCTCTACTGATTTTACACCAGCTGGTAAGAGACTGCTTCCTTTTTTAAGTGCATCAGCAGCTCCATCATCAATTATTATTTTACCTACGGGCTTCATTGTTCCTGCGATCCATTGCTTGCGTGCTGCCAAGGGGGTCTTAGTTGGTTCAAACCATGTACATGGACGTCCCTCAAATAAAGACTTTACAGGTCTCATTATTGAACCATTAGTAATTGCTAAGTGACAGCCTGATAACATAGCTGTCTTTGCGGCTTGAATTTTTGTCTTCATTCCACCTTTTCCGTAATCCGAAATTGATTGCCCAATCATTTTTTCAATATCTTTATCAATTTCACTTACCTTGTTTATCAATTTTACATCCTCATCAGTACTAGGATCAGCAGAATAAAGACCATTAATATTAGATAATAAAATAAGACAATCTGCGCTTGTTATTTGAGCCACTCTTGATGCAAGTCTATCATTGTCCCCATATCTTATTTCACTTGTCGCAATCGTATCATTTTCATTAACGACTGGAACAATACCCAATTTTAATAATGTATCTATTGTTCTTCTGGCATTTATTGATCTTCTTCTTTGTTCAGTATCATCTAAGGTAAGAAGAATTTGGGAAATTTTAATTTCATTTTTTTCAAAGGCACTCTTAAATGAACCCATCAAATGTATTTGGCCCACAGCAGATACAGCTTGATTCATATCCATCTTCATATTTTTCATATCAAGATCTAAATCTTTTGCGCCCATCGCAATTGCTCCAGAAGAAACAATTATAACCTCTTTATCATTTTCTCTTAAATATTTAACATCTTCAGCAAGACTATTAAGCCATTCTTTATTAAGACTTCCTGAAGTTTCATTGAATAGAAGTGTAGATCCAATTTTGATAATAATTCTATTTGTTTGTTCTAATTTCATTTAATTTTTAATAATTAAAATATGATTTATTAAATTACTTATTCCTTCACCCGTAATAGTTGAAATTGTGTATACTTGTAACTGTGTTTCATTTTCAAGGATATTCTTTTTAATTTTTATCTCTTCTTTGTCAATCAGATCACATTTATTTAATACAACTATTTTATTTTTCTTTGTTATGCTACCATCATAATTATTCAACTCACTGGTAATTGTATTATAAGATTTTTTAACATCTTCGTCAGTTACATCAATTACATGAATAACTGAATGGCATCTCTCAATATGTTTTAAAAACTTAAATCCCAAACCATCGCCTTTGTGAGCATCTTCAATTAATCCGGGTATATCTGCCACCACAAGTTCTTGGTCGTCTTTTCTTACAACTCCTAGCTTTGGATCGAGAGTTGTAAAAGGATAGTCAGCCACTTTGGGTTTAGCAGCAGATATCTTTCTCAAAAGACTTGATTTTCCTGCATTCGGAAATCCCACAAGTCCAGCATCAGCAAGAATTTTTAACCTTAAGATAATTTCAGCTTCATGGCCTTTTTCTCCATGCGTTATCTTGCGCGGCGCTCGATTAGTTGATGATTTAAAATTAATATTTCCTAACCCTCCTTTTCCTCCAGGGAAAAGAGTTACTTTTTCGTCATTAATTATATCAGCAATTATTTCTTCATTTAATAATATTTCAGTTCCAACAGGAATCTTTAAAATTAAATCTTTACCTGATGCTCCTGTTCTATTCCTGCCAGCCCCACCTCTACCTTTTTGTGCTTTAAAGTGTTTTTGAAATCGAAAGTCTACAAGTGTGTTTAAAGATTTTGTTCCTTCTAGAATAATATCTCCACCTTTTCCACCGTTGCCGCCATCGGGTCCACCGAATTCGATATATTTTTCTCTTCTAAAGCTCAAGCAGCCATCACCACCATCGCCACTTTTTACAAAGATTTTAGCTTCATCAATAAACTTCATTTTAAGGGAATATTTTTAGAAAAAAGATTTAGATTTACTGTTTGGGAACAACAGAAATAAATGTTTTTCCATTTTTTTTCTTACCAAATTTTACAAAGCCATCAACAAGTGAAAAAATTGTATGATCTTTTCCAAGACCTACATTATCACCTGGGTGCCATTTTGTACCCCTTTGTCTAGCTATGATGTTACCAGGTATTACAGTTTGACCACTGTATTTCTTTATACCCAATCTTCTTCCAGCTGAATCTCTTCCGTTTCTCGATGAACCGCCAGCTTTTTTAGTTGCCATTATTAGCTATCCTTTTTTTTCACAGTTTTCTTTTTAACCGTAGTTTTCTTTTTTGTAACTGTTTTCTTTTCAGTTTCTAACTTGGTATCACTTGCTTTCTTCACAGTTTTTTTTGAATTGAATCCAGGTATATCAAGTGAATTAATTTTTAAAAAAGTTATATCCTGTCTGTGACCATTAAGCCTTCGATAGTTTTTTCTTCTTTTCTTCTTAAATACTAAAATCTTTCTATCTCTGTCTTGTTTAACAATTTCAGCATTAACTTTAGCGCCGCTGATTTGTGGGGATCCCACGGAAAATTTTTCTTTATCACAAGCGAAAAGGACATCATCGATAGTGATTTTATCACCATCTTTGCCATCAATTTTGCTCACACTCAACATAGTGTTTTCGCTAACTTTATACTGCTTCCCGCCAGTTGAAATAATCGCAAACATAATAGAAATTACTATTTGATATTAAAAGTGGCCTGAATATAAACGTCACTTTTCTTATGTCAATAGCCATAATTTTAGATAAAAAACTTAAAATCTGCGAGATTTAAGCATAAAATATACATGTAAATACCCTACTTAATCAGCAAATATGACCTTATCAATAAAACCATTTAAAGCCTTTAGACCCTTACAGAAAAGGGTAGAGGAAGTGGTATTGCCGACTTTTGATAATTTAACGAACAAACAGCTAAATAAAATTTTAAAAGACACAGAATATAATTTCTTAAACGTAGTAAGTCCAAAAGCATTTTACCCTAACATTACAAAAAAAAATTCTAAAAAGCACGCATACGAGCACTTAGAGTCTATGATTAGCAATAATATTATTTTTCAAGAAAAGGAAGAATGTTTTTATATATATTGTTTAGATAAATATAATAAGAAGCAGTTTGGTATAGTTGCATCAATAGAGTTCAAGGAAGGGAATGATAAAATTCTGAAACATGAAGCAATATTCAAAGCGCGATCGAATTCTATTATGGAAACAATTGAACATACAAAAATGCAAATAGGTCCAGTTTATTTATCCTATAAAAATCAAAATAGCAGAGTCATTGATTTTAAAAAATACGAAAGAAAAAAACCTCTTTATAAATTTAAGTCACTTGGCGGCACAATCAGATCTCTTTGGAAAGTAAGTGAAAAAAATGAAATTCAATCTTTGAAAAAGAAATTATCAAAAATCAAAAAATTTTATATTGCTGACGGGCATCACAGGTACTCTGCTATTGAGAATTTAAATAAAAAGAAAAATCTTAATAAAAACAAAAAAGAAAAAATAAATCTTCTTGCAGCAATATTTGATGAGCATTCTGTCAATATATTGAGCTTTCATCGACTAGCTAAATTTAAAAATTTTAATCAACAAAAAATAATTCAGGCGTTAAAGAAAAAATTTAAGCTTGAAAAAAAATCAAAATTTAAAAATCCGTGTGACCCAGGCAGTGTGATGATGTATTTAAATAAAACCTGGTATAATGTTTCACTCGCATCAAATAAAAAACTCTATACTAAATATGAAACTGACACTGACATAGTTGAGAAAATAATGATAAATAGTATCATTAAAAAACAATGTAATTGTTCTTTGGTAAATTTGTCGAATATTCCTGGTAAATTTGATCATAAAAAATTAGCGAATGAAGTGGATAAAGGTATGGCAGATATAGGATTTTTTATTTGCCCTTTACCGATGAAAAAGATAATGTCCATTGCAGATAAAGGTAAGATAGTCCCTAAAAAGTCAACTTACTTTGATCCGAAGCCAGCTGATGGCTTGGTTAATTTGCTTATGGATATTTAATTTAATGGAAAAGCCCGCTCAGAAGCCTTATTATCCTTATTTCTCATCTGGTCCGTGTGCCAAGCCTCCAGGTTGGTCGTTTGACAATTTAAAAAATGCCGCTCTTTCAAGGTCTCACAGATCTGGTGCAGCTGTTAAAAAACTTCAAGAGGTAATTGATAAGTCAAGACAACTGTTGGAAATTCCTGATGACTACTTAATTGGCATTGTTCCCGCATCTGATACTGGTGCTGTTGAAATGGCTATGTGGTGTATGCTTGGTCAAAGAGGAGTTGAAGTTTATTCATGGGAAAATTTTGGTCATGACTGGAATATAGACGCAGGAGAACAACTACCTCTAAAAGATAAAAAGTTAATTAAAGCGGAATACGGGGAACTTCCTGATTTTTCTAATAGCAATCCTGACAACGATATTGTTTTTACGTGGAATGGTACTACCGCGGGAGTAAGAATAAAAAATACTGATTGGATAAGTGATCAAAGAAAAGGGTTAACGATATGTGACGCCACATCTGCAGTATTTTCAATGCATATGGATTGGCATAAATTAGATGTCATTACTTACTCGTGGCAAAAAGTTTTAGGAAGTGAAGCTGCCCATGGTATGTTGATTTTATCGCCTCGAGCAGTTGAACGGCTTGAAACTTTCACTCCACCATGGCCCATTCCAAAAATATTTCGTCTAGCAAACAATCAAAAATTAATTTCAGGAATATTTTCTGGAACAACAATAAACACTCCATCGATGATTAGTGTGGAAGACGTATTAAATTCTCTTAACTGGGGCTTAGAGTTAGGTGGTTTAAATAAATTAATTGATATATCAGAAACAAATTTAAAACTAGTTTATAATTGGATTGATAAGCATGATAATTTTGAATTTCTGGCTAAAGATCCAGAGACCAGATCTTGTACTTCAATTTGTATACTTCCAAAGGATGAGTGGTTTAAATCTCTAAATGACCAAGACAAAGTAAATATTATGAAGGAAGTTTGTTCATTGCTTGAAAGCAATGAAGCAGGATATGATCTAAACTCCTATAAGACGGCACCACCCGGAATTAGAATTTGGGGCGGTTCAACAGTTGAAAATAAAAATGTTGAGCTTGTTCTACCTTGGATTGATTGGGCTTACTTAACAACTAAAGAAGCCTCTAAAAAGTGAATAAAGTACTAATTGCCGATAATGTTTCTGACGCTGTTTTTAAAGTATTTGATGAAAATAACATTGAATATGTTAAGAAAACTGGTCTTAGTGAAGACGAGCTATCTAGAGAAATCGTAGATTATGCAGGTTTAGTAATTAGATCAGCAGTCACTGTAACTGACAAAATAATAAGCAGTGCTAAAAATCTGAAGGTAATTGGCAGGCCAGGTGTAGGAGTCGACAATGTTGACCTCGACTCAGCTACCAAAAATAACATCGTAGTCATGAACACTCCTCTTGGAAATGTTCAAGCAACTGCCGAACTTACATTTTCTATTATACATGCATTAATGAGAAAAATTACAGAGGCGAATGAGTCAATGCACAGTAAAAAATGGGAGAAAAAGAATTTTATTGGATTTGAAATGTTAGGCAAAACTATAGGCATCGTAGGATTTGGGAATATAGGAAAAAAAATTTCTGAAATATCACACGCATATGGAATGAATGTTCTTGTTTATAGCGCTTCATTAAGTGATGTAGAAGAAAAAAAATATAAAGTTGAAAAAGTATCTTTTGAAGAAATTTTGTTGCGCTCCGACATTATAACTTTTCATAATAAGTTATCAGACAAATCAAAATATATGATTAATAAAGACACTCTTAAAACCATTAAAAAAACAGCAATTATAATTAATTGTGCGAGAGGTGGAATTGTAAATGAAAATGATGTTAAGAATGCAATTGATAAAAATGGTTTAGGAGGATATGGCTGTGATGTTTACGAGGACGAGCCACAAACTGATAGTATATTCTCTGGTATGAAAAAAGTTGTAATGACGCCTCACATCGGCGCTAGTACTGCAGAGGCGCAAGAAAAAGTTGCCATACAAATCGCAGAGCAAATGGTCGATTATCTTTTAAATAATAATGTAGTTAACCAAGTAAACAAATAAATGTCTAATACACTGATATTAATCAGACACGGCAAAAGTATTTGGAACGTAAAAAATATTTTTACTGGATGGGTTGATGTAGAATTAGACGACTTAGGAAAAAAAGAGGCAATAAAGTCAGCATTGTTACTCAAAGAAGCTGAAATAGTTCCCTCATTTGCATTTACATCATTTTTAAAAAGGGCACAAAATACACTTCAAATAATTCTTGAAGAATTAAATGTATATAATCTTCACACAGAAACTGCCTGGGAATTAAATGAAAGACATTACGGGGCACTACAAGGATTAAACAAAGATGAAGTTAAAAAAAAATATGGCGAAGATCAATTTTTAAAATGGAGGAGAGGCTATAGTACACCACCACCTGCACTACCTATTGATAGCGAAATGAATCCTAATAAAGATGATTTATATAAAGGAATAAATAATTTACCCTTAACGGAATGTTTAGAAGATACGTATGCGAGAGTAATTCCTTATTGGGAAAATTCTATAAAACCTTTAGTACTAAAAAATACAACTATTATTTCAGCACATGGAAACAGCTTAAGATCTCTATGTAAATACTTGTTTAATGTATCTGATGAAGACATAACAAGCTTAGAAATACCAACTGCAAATCCGCTCGTTATCAGCTTAAATAATAGTTGCAAAATTCACTCCGCAAGTTATCTTGATGCCTCCAGAGCACAAAAACTGCCAATAATTGGCTAATAAAAAGGAAAAGTTATGAGTGAAGTATTTATTACATCTGCCGTTAGAACAGCCGTTGGTTCTTTTAATGGATCTTTATCGGGTATGCCAGCACACGATTTGGGTACAATAGTTATAAAAGAAACGCTTAATAGATCAGGCATTGAAGGTGGTGATGTAGATGAGGTAATCTTTGGACAAGTACTAACTGCAGCAACTGGTCAAAACCCTGCTAGACAAGCATCAATAAATGCTGGTTTAAATAAAGAAACCCCAGCATGGCTAGTCAATCAAGTTTGTGGATCTGGCTTACGAAGTGTTGCTTTGGCCTATCAATCTATAATGAATGGAGATGCAAATATTATTATTGCTGGTGGACAAGAAAGTATGAGTCAATCCCCGCACTGTATGCACCTAAGAAATGGTACCAAAATGGGCGATGATAAAATGATCGACTCAATGATCAAAGATGGTTTGTGGGATGCTTTTAATGGATATCACATGGGAACAACTGCTGAAAATGTTGCACAACAATGGCAAATTACTAGAGATCAACAAGATGAATTTGCTTTTAACTCGCAGCAGAAAGCAAGTAAGGCTAAAGCAGATGGAGTATTTAAGGATGAAATTGTTCCAGTTGAAGTCCCATCAAGAAAAGAGACAGTAGTTTTTGATAGTGATGAATATATTAAAGACAATGTCCAATTAGAAAAAATCTCATCTTTAAGACCTGCATTTGCAAAAGAGGGAACAGTTACAGCAGCAAATGCAAGTGGTATAAATGATGGTGCAGCTGCTTTGGCAGTAATGTCCTCAGATGAAATGAAAAAAAGAAACCTTGAGCCTATGGCAAGGATTGTATCCTGGTCAAGTGCAGGGGTTGACCCATCTGTGATGGGCACAGGACCTATACCTGCAAGCAGAAAAGCTCTTGATAAAGCAGGGTGGGATGTTTCTGATTTAGATTTAATTGAGTCAAATGAAGCATTTGCTGCTCAATCTTGTGCTGTAAATAAAGAAATGGGATGGGATGTTTCAAAAGTTAATGTTAACGGGGGAGCGATTGCTATAGGGCATCCAATTGGTGCTTCGGGAGCTAGAATTCTTGTAACATTGTTAAATCAAATGAAAAGACAGGACGCTAAAAAAGGACTTGCCACATTATGCATTGGCGGCGGCATGGGTGTCGCTTTGTGCGTCGAACGATAGGAGAAAATTATGTCTAAAGTAGCGTTAGTAACCGGAGGAACAAGAGGAATTGGTGCTGCAATATCTCTTGCTTTGAAAAAGGAGGGGTGCATTGTTGCTGCAACTTATAGTTCGAATTCGGATGCAGCAAACAAGTTTTCATCCGAAAATGGTATTGAGGTATTTCAATGGAATGTTGCTGATGCAGCTGCATGTGAAGTGGGTGTAAAGCAAGTTGCAGATAAGCTGGGTGCTGTTGACATTTTAGTGAATAACGCTGGCATTTCCAAAGCTTCAATGGCTCATAAAATGTCAGTTGAACAATGGGATGATGTTATAAGAACTGACCTAGACTCAGTTTTTTATATGACAAGATGTGTACTTGAAGGCATGAGAGAAAAATCATTTGGAAGAATAATTAGCATCTCTTCTATCAACGGTCAAAAAGGTGAGATGGGTCTAATAAATTATAGTGCGGCAAAAGCTGGTTTACTAGGTTTTACCAAAGCCTTAGCGCAAGAAACTGCTAGAAAGAATATTACCGTTAACGCCATTGCACCTGGTTATATCGATACTGAAATTCTAGCTGATGCCTCCGAGGATTTTATGAAAAGTTTAATTGGAAAAATTCCTGTAGGAAGGCTTGGAACAGTTGATGAGGTTTCACGAATAGTTACATTCCTTGCTAGTGATGAAGCGGGCTTTATAACAGGTTCTACGATATCTGCTAACGGTGGACAATATTTTACTTAAAAGGAATCTTTGAGATTTCTTATATGACCGAATACTTCTTCTGGACTTTTACCCTCAAGCCCCAGTGAGTTGATCAAATCTTTATCGTCTGCCTTTAAGAAAATATTTAATCTCTTTTCATCCCTAATTGTTGATGGAATAGATGGTATGTTTTGTTTATATAGGCTTTTCAGACGGTCTATTTTTGATTCTATTTCATCCGACGGGTAAATAGAGCCTATAAAATTTCCATTACTTAAAGTGTATTCATGGCCACAGTAAATTTTTGTTTCATCAGGTAGATCCCTTAATTTTGTTAGAGATTTCCACATCATTTCTGGTGAACCTTCAAAAAGTCTACCACATCCAAGTGAAAATAGCGTGTCACCTGTAAAAACAAGTTTTAGGGACTCAAAATAAAAAGCGATATGACCAGTAGTATGCCCAGGTATCTCAATTATCTGAGCATTGTGTTCATCAAAATTCCAAATATCACCCTCTGAAACTTGTATATCAATTCCTGGTATTCTCTCAAAATCTTTTTTGCTACCAACTATTTTGCATTCATACTTTTCTTTAAGTTCAAAATTTCCTCCTACATGATCAAAATGATGATGAGTATTTAGTATGAATTTTAAATTAAGTCTGTGTTTATTTAGAACATCAATCACAGGACTTGCCTCAGAAGGATCAACAACAAATGCATCCCCATTTTTATTTGAGTATATATAAGCATAATTATCGCTTAAGCATTTAACAATAAGTATTTCAGTCATATTTGATCCTTTGAAACTAAAAAAAGTCCAACTTCATTAAAGTAGCTATCAAGAAAATTTTTTCCACTAAAATTGGAAAGTTTTTTATTAGAAAGATCACCTTTCTTTTCAATTCTGATTTCTAACTCCTCACATAAATCAATAAAATCATTGATTGTACAAAAATGTAGATTTGGAGTTTCATGCCATGAATAACTTAGTTTCTTGCTTACTGGCATTTTTCTATTCAACAATAAACTAGTGCCAATCTTCCAGTGGCCAAAATTTGGAAAGGATATAATCGCTTTTTTTGAAATTCTCACCAATTGCTGCATTACTGTTTTAGGACTTTTTGTAGC
>CACMAQ010000008.1:0-38603 GCA_902611715.1 uncultured Pelagibacteraceae bacterium
AAAAGGCCACATAGGTATCTTAACCATGAATGAAGTAAAAAATGCGATCCACAATATTAATTGTTCGTTTGTAGTAAAATTATACACCAAGAGTGTTTCAACATCAGTTGTGCCTGTAGAAATGAAAATATAAATTATTGCAAGTAGCATAAATACTGAACCCGCAAGTGTATAAAGAAAAAATTTGAAAGTTGAATAAACCCTTCTTTCTCCACCCCATATCCCAATGATTAAGAACATTGGAATTAAACCTCCTTCAAAAAAAAGATAAAATAGGACAAGATCAAGAGAGCAGAAAACCCCAATCATAAATGTTTCTAAAGCTAAAAATGAAATTAAATATTCTTTTACAGAAAATTTAATGCTTTCATAGCTTGCAAGTATGCATATAGGTACAAGCATTGTTGTCAGTATTACAAATAAAATTGAAACTCCATCTATACCTAAATGATAACTGATACCACTTTCTATCCATGCGTATTTTTCTACAAATTGAAAATCTGGATTATTTACGTCAAATGAAAATAGTAACGATAATGATATAATAAAATTTAAAAAAGTGATCCACAAGGCGGTGTGTTTTAAATTTTGCGAGCTTTGGTCATCATTATTTCTTATCAATAACATAAAAAATATACCAACGACCGGTATAAAGATTAAAATACTTAAGATTGGAATTTCACTCATTTTTTAAAACCTAAAAATTATGAAAGTAATAATGATTGAAAGACCAATTAAAATGGCAAAAGCATAATGGTAAATAAATCCAGATTGAACTTGCTTTGCTTTTATTGATATTCTGCTCACTAAAGCAGCTATTCCGTTAGGTCCGTAACCGTCAATAATTAAACCATCAATAAACTTCCAAAAAATCTGGCCAATTACCATAGCTGGTTTTACAAAAATAGAATTATACAACTCGTCGAAATACCATTTATTTAATAGAAAATTGTAAAGCGGCTTATTTAACTCGGCTATATTCTTAGCCATATCTGATTTTCGAATATACATGAACCAAGCGATAATAAATCCAACTATGCCTAAAATTGCAGGCAAATAATATATTAAGAGAGGAATTGAATGGTGATCTTCATGGTGGACGACAATTGAGCCATTCCAAAATACTTCGCTGTAATAACCGATAAAATAGTTTTTGAATAAAAATCCAAAAAACAAAGCTCCAATTGCTAAAATTATTAGAGGAATTAACATTACTGAGGAAGACTCATGAACTTTACTAAGATCTTCTTCAGCCATTCTTGTTTTTCCATTGAAAACAAGAAACATAAGCCTCCATGAATAGAAAGATGTCATCACAACACCGACTGTAAGTAAGATATATGCATAGTCTGCGAAATTGGAATTAGATAAATAAGCTGTTTCTATGATTGCATCTTTTGAGTAATAGCCAGAGGTGAATGGAAAACCCATAAGTGAAATTGTTCCAATTATCATCATTAATTGAGTTATTGGAACAAAATTACTTATACCTCCCATTTTTCTCATATCCTGTTCTTCATGAACGGCATGAATAACTGATCCAGCTCCTAAAAATAGAAGTGCTTTAAAAAATGCATGTGTAAATAAATGGAACATTGCTGCACCGTAAGCTCCAAGTCCAGCTGCAACGAACATGTAGCCTAATTGACTGCAAGTTGAATATGCAATAACACGCTTGATATCATTTTGAACCAGTCCAACGGTAGCCGCAAAGAATGCAGTACTTGCACCAATCAAAACTACAAAGTCCAGAGCAACAGGAGCCAAATCAAATAAAGGTGAACATCGTACTACAAGAAATACTCCAGCTGTAACCATTGTTGCCGCATGTATTAATGCAGATACTGGTGTAGGGCCTTCCATTGCATCTGGAAGCCATGTATGAAGAAATAATTGAGCTGACTTGCCCATAGCGCCAATAAATAAGAAAATACAAATTAAAGTCAGTGCATGTAGTTCAATACCTAAAAAATTGAAATTTACGTTTTTAAAAGATGTGACATTATTAAATACTGTTTGGTATTCGATGCTGCCAAAAACAATAAATATTGTAAAAATACCTAAAGCTAATCCAAAATCACCTATGCGATTTACTATAAATGCTTTAATTGCAGCGGCATTTGCGGTTGGTTTTTTATACCAAAACCCAATTAATAAATAAGAGGCAAGTCCAACACCCTCCCAGCCAAAGAAAAGTTGCAAAAAATTATCTGCAGTAACAAGCATCAACATAGCAAATGTGAATAATGACAAGTAACCCATAAAACGAGGCTTACTATCATCATGAGACATATAACCAATTGAATAAATATGAACTAAAGCTGATACGCTTGTAATTACCACAAGCATTACTCTTGTAGCTGTATCTAGATAAATTGACCAATCAGCGTTGAATGAACCAGAGGATATCCAGTTAAATAGTTTGATTGATACAAACGATGGATCCCCAATATTATCTATAAAAATATAAAACGAAAATATTGCTGTAATAGTAATAAATAATGAGGTGATGATCTCCGCTGCTCGGTCAATAAATTTATTAGACTTAAAAAATGATAACGAACAAGAAATCAAGAACCCAATCAAGGGCAATAAAATTATACTATGCGCCATTTAACATTACCCCTTTAAGGCATTAATTTTCTCAATCTCTATACTGCCAGCATTTCTGTTATAAATTACAAGTATAGCAAGTCCAATTGCAGCTTCAGCAGCAGCAACAGTAAGCACAAAAAGAGAAAATATTTGCCCAGTTAGATCATTTAAAAAATATGAAAAAGCAATAAGATTTAAATTTACAGAGAGCAAAATGATTTCAATTGACATTAAAATGATAATCACATTTTTTCGGTTTAAAAAAATGCCAATAACGCCAATTGCAAACAATAAAGCAGATAAAATTAAAAATTGATTTAATTCAATCATTAAATATCAACACCTTTTCCTGATTTTACATCTACTAAATCAATTTTGCCCTGTCGTTGTAGTTGCTCTGAAACAACTTGCCTCTTTACGCCTTCTCTTTCGCGGAGAGTTAATACAATAGAACCAATCATTGCAACTAACAGAATTACACCTGAAAGTTGGAAATATAGAATGTAGTCTGTGTACAAAACTGAGCCAATTGCCTCTGTATTAGACTTACCAGTAAAATCTGAAAGAGGATTTGGTAACACTTGAATATTTGACAAGTCAAACTTTGTATTAATTAATACAATTATTAACTCTGCAATAAAAACTACGCCAATCAAAATTCCTATCGGAATATATTGTAAAATATTATCCTTATTGATTGATGTTTTAAAATCTAACATCATTACAACAAATAAAAAAAGTACTGCAACGGCACCAACATAAACAATTATAAGTATCATTGCCAAAAATTCGGCGTGAAGAATAACGAATAAGCCGGCGGCATTCAAAAATGAAAGAATTAAGAACAATACTGAATGGACTGGGTTTTTAGTTGAAATAACCATCAATGAAGAAATTAAAATAACCCCTGAAAATAAATAGAATGTCAATAATTGAGCTGTCATTTATCTATATTTTGCATCGGCTTCTAAGTTCTCAGCAATAACTGTTTCCCATCTATCACCGTTTTCAAGCAATTTTTCTTTCGTATAATAAAGTTCTTTTCTCGTTTCAGTTGTAAATTCAAAATTTGGACCCTGTACAATTGCATCAACTGGACACGACTCCTCACATAAACCGCAGTAGATACATTTAACCATGTCAATATCATACCTAAGCGTTCTTCTTGTTCCATCATCGCGAGGTTGTGTTTCAATTGTTATCGCTTGAGCTGGACATACAGCTTCACACAATTTACACCCTATACACCTTTCCTCACCACTCGGATATCTTCTCAAGGCATGCTCACCTCTGAATCGAGGGCTTAATTTACCTTTTTCAAAAGGATAATTGATTGTTGCTTTTTTTCTAAAAAAATATTTTTGAGCTAAATAGAAAGCTTTTAAAAAATCTAAAAGAAGGAACGATTTTAAAAAATTAATTATTTTCATTACATTCCTGGGGCTAGATTAAAAAAGAACAATATCGAAGATGTTGCTACAACTGCAAAAAGTGATAAAGGCAGGAAAACTTTCCAGCCAAGTCGCATTAATTGGTCATATCGATACCTTGGAACAAATGCTTTAACCATAGCAAATAAGTAAAAAACAAAAATTACTTTCAATAAGAACCAAACAAATCCAGGAACAGCATTTAGTGGATAAATATCAATTGGCGGCAACCACCCCCCAAGGAATAGGATAGTGGTCATTGCGCACATTAATAAAATATTTATGTATTCTCCAAACAGAAACAAAACGAATGGCATTCCTGAATACTCTGTTTGATATCCAGCTACTAACTCAGACTCTGCTTCAGGAAGATCAAATGGAGGTCTGTTCGTTTCAGCTAGTGCGGATATAAAAAAAACAATAAACATTGGAAATAAAGGTATGAAAAACCACATTGTCTTTTGAGCCATTACTATTTCAGTCAAGTTGAGTGAGCCTACACATAGCAAGACAGTTATTATTACAAAACCTATGGAAACTTCGTAAGAAACCATTTGAGCAGCTGATCTTAGAGCGCCAAAAAAAGGATACTTACTGTTTGAAGACCATCCAGCCATCAGAATTCCATAGACACCAAGAGAGCTAATTGCAAAAATGTATAAGATTCCTACATTTATATTAGCCAATACTACGCCCGCCTGAACTGGTACAACTGCCCAGGCTGTAATTGATAGAGCAAGAGTAATAATGGGAGCAATTAGGAAAACTGTTTTGTCAGAGCCGTCGGGTAAAATAATTTCTTTAAAAATAAATTTTAATCCATCAGCAGGAACTTGGAACAAACCATACGGGCCAACCACATTTGGGCCTCTCCTTTTTTGAACTGCTGCCCATATTTTTCTATCTGCATATAACGCCATTACAACACCTAGAAGTAAGGGAACAAAAATAAGTAGGCAATAAAGAATAATGGTCATTACTTCGATAAAGTACGTTTGAGCTAAGCTAATCATTATGAGGCCTTTTCCGTTACCGATGACCTTACTTCACTTCTAGCTCGGCTGCATTCGGCCATCGTACTAGAATGTCTTGTAATTGAGTCGTTTATATAAAAGTCTTCAATACTGAAACTTAAGTTTTTAATTTTAAAGTTAATTTCTTTTGGTTGAGCATAGTATGCCTCTTGATTGTCGTTTAAAACGACAATTCCATCAGGTGAAAAATTTGCGTCATCTGCTAATCCAATTAAATTATTTTTATTTCTTTTAGTATAAGCCCATTTCTTTTGATTATAAGTAAGATCATTCCAAGCTTTTCCTATACTATTTGCGTATTGATCCTCATAGGGCAACACGACGTTATTCTTCTTCTTAATATCATTAACAACTTTAAAGCCATAATGCTCTGTAAACTCTGACCATGTCTCAGGATAATTATATTTTCTCAGATACTCTCTCTGGCGATCATTTAGATCAGCCCAAGCTGTATTAAATATTTTTTTTGCCGAATTTTCCTCAAAGCTCTTAATGTTACCATTAATTGTATCATTCTTTTTTTCTTGGCTTGATCTTGTATCCTTATTAATGATTTCTACTTCTTCATTAGCTTTATTATCAATAATTTTAACGAGTCCATTATTTTGATCATTAAAGTCTTCTTTAAGATGGGGAAACTTGGCAAACATCTCATCTCTTACATCATACAATTCTAAAAACGACCACTTTAGTTCAAGGACTTCACTGAATTGATTAATAATTTTCCAATCTTCCCTAGCTTCACCTGGAGGAAAACTTGCTTTATTTGCGTATTGAACTCTCCCTTCAGTGTTTATAAAAATTGCATCTTTTTCAGTATATGCTGCTGCAGGCAATATGAAATCAGCGGCGTTTGCGCCTCTATCTCCATGTGTGCCCATATAAACTATTTTACAATTAGAAAAATTTTCATAACTGATTTCATCAGCACCAAATGAGAACACTAATTTGAATTTACCTTTTTCTGCATCGGCAACCAAATCATCGACTGATTTATTTTTTTGTATAAGACCCATCTCAAGAATACCTGCTCTTGCAGCGGCAAGCTGTAATACATTAAATCCATTCCAATCTTCCTGAATGAGATTGAATTTATCTGTAAATGTTTCAAGTAGAGAGTAAATCTGCAATGAGTCATCACGGTTTAACACGGACTGGCCAATAATAATCATTGGCTTTGAGGCATTTATTAACTTTTTATAAAATGAGTTTTTTTCATTTAAAAGATCTATAAGGATATTTATATCATCGCCCAAGTGATTGTATTTATATGTAAGATCCACATTTTTTCCAATCAGTGCAACTGGAATATTTGATGAAATAACTCTTTTCCTTATTCTTGAATTAATAATTGCAGCTTCTTCGCGCGTGTTCGTTCCAATCATTAAAATGCAATCTGTTTCATCAATGCCTTTAATTTTAGAATTAAATAAGAACTGAGATCTATGGTTGAATGGAACTTTACATCCTTCCTGTCTTCCATCAACTGCCTTGATACTTAGATCTTCCGATAATTTTTTTATTAAGTAGCTTGTTTCTAAATCAATAAAATCACCTACTAAAAACGCAATTTCATCAGGATCTGAGTCCATAACAAGTTTTTTTAATTGAGAAAAAGTTTCTCCCCATGAAACTTGCTCTAATTTGTTATTCTTTTTTATGTAGGGTGTGTCTAGACGTTGATTTAAAAGCCCATCGCATGCATACCTTGTTTTATCTGATATCCACTCTTCATTAATATCTTCATTAAGCACGGGTAATACTCTTTTTACTTTCCATCCGTAAGTATCAACTCTAATATTCGACCCTACCGCATCCATAACATCAATCGTTTCTGTCTTCTTTAATTCCCAAGGTCTGGCTTCAAATTGATATGGTTTCGATGTAAGTGCACCTACCGGACATAAATCAACGATATTAGCCGATAGCTCGGAGTCTAATGTCTTTTCTAAATAAGTTGTTATTTCCATATTTTCGCCGCGATTTACTGCTCCTAATTGATTTACTCCCGCTACTTCATCTGCAAATCGGATACACCTTGTGCAGTGAATGCATCGAGTCATATAAGTTTTAATCAATGGGCCCATATGCTTTTCTTCAACTGCCCTTTTATTCTCTTCGAACCTTGAATTTTCAGGACCAAAAGCAATAGTTTGATCTTGTAGATCGCACTCACCGCCTTGATCACAAACTGGGCAATCTAGTGGGTGATTAATTAGCAAAAACTCCATTACACCTTCTCTCGCTTTTTTTACAGACTGAGTATTTGTATGAATTGACATGCCTTCGTTAATTGGCATCGCGCACGATGCTACTGGTTTAGGTGAACCTTCCACATCAACAAGGCACATTCTACAATTACCTGCAATTGAAAGACGATCATGGTAGCAAAATCTTGGTATTTCAATTCCTGCCTCTTCACATGCCTGCAGTATCGTCATGCCATCAGATACTTCAATCTCGGACCCATTTATTTTTACTTTTGCCATTATGCAGCCTTAGTCTTTTTAAGTTGCTCTTCTATTTCATCTCTAAAATGCCTAAACAAACCTTGAATTGGCCATGCCGCAGCATCACCAAGCGCGCAAATTGTATGGCCTTCGATTTGCTTTGTTACATCAAGTAACTTATCAATATCATTTGAACTCGCATGACCGTTTCCAATCTTCTCCATCATTCTCCACATCCACCCTGTTCCTTCTCTACAAGGCGTGCATTGACCGCAACTTTCGTGTTTATAAAAGTGAGATAGCTTAGAGATAGCTTTTACGAGGTCAGTGCTTTTATCCATTACGATTACAGCGGCTGTGCCTAACCCACTTTTGACTGCAGACAGTGAATCGAAATCCATCAGGACAGTATCGCAAGTTGATTTTGGTATAAGTGGAACAGATGAGCCTCCAGGAATTACAGCTTTAAGATTATCCCATCCACCAGTTACTCCTCCAGCATGCTTTTCTACAAGCTCCCTAAGAGGAATGCTCATTTCTTCCTCTATATTGCAAGGATTGTTAACATGACCAGAAATACAAAAAACTTTTGTCCCTGTATTTTTTGGTCGACCAAAAGATGAAAACCATTCTCCACCTCTTCTTAAAATCGTTGGAACAACAGCTATGGTTTCAACATTATTTACAGTAGTTGGCGATCCATATAGACCTTTATTAGCCGGAAAAGGAGGTTTGAGTCTTGGTTGGCCCTTTTTTCCTTCCAAGCTTTCAAGTAGAGCTGTCTCCTCACCACATATGTATGCTCCTGCGCCTCGATGTAAAAATATATCGAAATCCCAACCCGACTTAGCAGCATTTTTCCCAATTAACCCAGCGTCGTATGCTTCGTCAATCGCTTTTTGAAGAACAACAGCTTCATTAAAATATTCACCGCGAATATAAATGTAACAAGTATGAGCATTCATAGCAAAAGATGCTAACAAACATCCTTCAATAAGCTTATGAGGCTCATTTCGTATCATATCTCTATCTTTACAGGTACCTGGTTCAGACTCATCTGCATTAACAACAAGGTAATTAGTAAGCTTTGAATCTTTAGGCATAAATGACCATTTTAATCCGGTAGGGAAACCTGCACCTCCTCTTCCCCTTAACTCAGATTTTTTCATCTCATCAATTATCCATTCTCTTCCTTTTTTAATAAGTTCTTTTGTATTATCCCAATCACCTCTTGCCTGTGCATTTTTTAAATGAAAAGGCTCATCGCCAAATAAATTAGTAAATATTTTATCTTTTTCTTTTAACATTAAGACACTGCCTTTGAACTTTTACGGCCACTTTGTGAACCTATACTCAGTGGCGAGCCATCTATAAGAGATTGCAAAACGTTTTTCGTTGTATCGTAAGTCAAATCTTCATAATAATCGTCATTGATTTGAACAAGTGGAGCATTCACACAAGCACCAAGACACTCAACTTGCATCCATGAAAATAAACCATCGCTTGAGACTGTATTTGGTTCTGGTGAAATAACTTCTTTGCACGCTTTTATAACTTGATCTGAACCCCTTAACCAACAAGGTGTTGTTCCACAAACTTGTACTAAATATTTTCCGTTATATTTTGTGTAATACATTGAATAAAAAGTAACTACTTCCCAAGCCTTAATAAAAGGCATTTCTAAGTAATCCGCTACATACTCAACTATATCCCTGCTCAACCAGTTTTCATTTTGTCTTTGCGCTAAATCAAGCAAAGGCATGATTGCACTTTGCCTTCTATCAGTTGGATATTTAAGAAGAATTTCTTTTGCCTTAATTTCATTTTCCTTATTAAACACAAAGGCGTTTTTTTGATTGCTCATCTATCAACCTCACCGAAAACTATTGCAATTGATCCAAGAATTGCAGGGACATCTGCTAGAAGATGGCCTTTTGAGAGTAAATCAAATGCCTGCAAGTGAGCAAATCCAGGGGCTCTAATTTTACACCTATAAGGTCTGCTGGTTCCATCAGAAATTAAATATACCCCAAATTCACCTTTAGGAGCCTCAACGGCAGAATAGATTTCTCCTTCAGGTACATGAAAGCCTTCAGTAAAAAATTTAAAATGGTGGATTATGGCTTCCATTGATTGTTTCATATCTTCCCTTTTGGGCGCTGAAATTTTGGAATCTCTATTGATCACTTCTCCTTTAGGCATCTGATCAAGACATTGAAGCATGATTTTCGTACTTTCTCTCATTTCTTCAATCTGACATAGATAACGGTCATAACAATCACCGTTTTGACCAACTGGAACTTTGAATTCAAGTTTGTCGTAACAATCATACGGTTGGGACTTTCTTAAATCCCATGGTATACCGCATGCTCTTAATATGAATCCGCTAAAACCACGATCAACAGCATCTTCCTTTGATAATTTACCGATATTTACATTTCGTTGTTTAAATATTCTATTTTCAGTCAACATGCTTTCAATATCATCAATTGCTTTTGGGAAATTATTACAAAAATTAAATATCTTATCAGTTAATCCGTCTGGTAAATCTTGATGAACACCACCTGCTCGAAAATAGGCTGCATGAAATCTAGATCCAGATACTTCCTCGTAAAAATCTAATAGCTTTTCTCTTTCATCAAAACCCCATGTGATTGGTGTCATAGCTCCAACATCCATTGCTGTAGTGGTAACATTTAGTAGGTGGCTTAAGAGACGCCCAATTTCAGCAAATAAAACCCTAATATATTGTCCTCTCAAAGGCACTTCTACATTTAGCAATTTTTCTATTGCTAATGCAAAAGCATGCTCCTGGTTCATGGGTGCAACATAATCCAGTCTGTCAAAATATGGTATTGCTTGAAGATAAGTTTTATGTTCGATAAGTTTTTCAGTGCCCCTATGTAAAAGCCCGATGTGCGGGTCAGCCCTTTCTACAATTTCACCATCTAGATCAAGAATGAGTCTCAAAACGCCATGTGCTGCGGGGTGTACTGGTCCAAAATTAACAGTTACTGTTTTATTATTACTCACTTTCTTTTGCTTCCTTATCTAAATACTTTGTTCCTTCCCAGGGACTTTGAATGTCAAAATTTCTAAAATCTTGCTGTAGCTTAACAGGCTCGTGAACTATTTTTTTATCAATTTCGTCATATCTGATTTCGACATTACCTGTTAATGGAAAGTCTTTACGTAGAGGATATCCCTCAAAACCGTAATCAGTTAAAATTCTTCTTAAATCAGGATGATCCGTGAAAGTTATTCCATACATGTCAAATGCTTCTCTCTCAAACCAATTAGCTGCAGGAAAGATTGATGTTATGCTGGGCAAGGACTCCTCTTCACTTATCTGGGTTTTTACTCTTAACCGTAAATTGAACCTAAAACTCAAAAAATGATAAATAACTTCAAATCTTTTTTCATTTTCTGGAAAATCCACTCCAGCAATATCTGTAATTTGCTTGAATTCACAGCTTGGATCATTCTTAACAAAATCAATAACCAGTATTAAATTCGCTGGATCAACCGATAGTTGTAACTGTCCTAAATTTACATCTATATCATTCAATTTACAGTTTTTTTCAATGGCAGCTTTTGCCATTTCAATTTGCTCGCTCATTATCTTTTGATGTTGCCTTCTCTTCTTATTTTTTTCTGTAACTGTAATAATCCATAAAGCAAGCCTTCTGCTGTAGGCGGACACCCTGGCACGTAAACATCGACAGGTATTATTCGATCACAACCTCTAACAACAGAATATGAGTAGTGATAATACCCTCCACCATTCGCACAACTTCCCATGGAAATAACATATCGAGGTTCTGGCATCTGATCGTAAGCTTTTCTTAATGCTGCTGCCATTTTATTTGTCAACGTACCTGCCACTATAAGAACGTCTGCATGTCTTGGTGATGCTCTTGGAGCTGCGCCAAAACGCTCAACGTCGTAGCGCGGTGTTCCTACATGCATCATTTCGACAGCACAACAAGCTAATCCAAATGTCATCCAATGCAGAGAGCCTGTTCGAGCCCAGTTAATAAGGTTATTGATACTGGTGACAACAAACCCCTTATCAGCATACAACTTCTTTAGTCTTTCTAGTTCTGGACTTGTCTCTTCAATGTTTGTATTTATTGCCACTCCAATGCTCCTTTTTTCCACTCGTATATGAAACCAATTGTTAGTATAGCTAGGAAAACCATCATTGAAACAAAGCCAAATAAGCCCAAGGTTCCAAATGTAACAGCCCAAGGAAATAGAAACGCGACTTCTAGGTCAAAAATAATAAAAAGTAATGTGACTAAATAGAAACGAACATCAAACTTCATTCTAGAGTCTCCAAACTGCTCAAATCCGCACTCATAGGCAGAATTCTTTTCAGGATCAGGGTTGTTTACTGCAACTAAGAAATTTGCCAAAACAAATAGACAGCTAATCGCTAACGCGACAAACATAAAAATTAGTATTGGCAAATAATCAGCTATCGCTATGTCCATATTTTAGAATCGTATTAGTATCATCGAAAATATATATTCAAATCATTCGAAAACAATAGAAAATATGGGAAAAATTGTGTTTCCGACCGTTAGCGATTAATTTTTAAGGAAATTTACCTAAATTTATAAAAGAACAGAGTAAAATTAAATTAACATATTCGAAAATATACAAAAAAATGTAAAATTTCCTAATTTTTCAACAGTATTTGACCTTTGATCAGTGACTTTTAACATCAATTAAACTCTCAAAAAATTTAGTGAGTATCTGTATACACTTAATTTGCTGGTAAATAGCCATATAATAGTTTTGAATTAGAATAATCAATAAAATTAGGAAATATGAATAATAATTTCAAATTAATCGCAGATAACCTTCACTTTTCTGAAGGTCCAAGATGGAAAGATGGCAAACTTTGGTTCTCAGATTTTTACCATCATGCTGTGATGACCGCAGATGAGGTGGGAAATGTCGAAAAAATAGTCGATGTACCTAATCAACCGTCTGGCCTGGGGTGGTTGCCAAATGGTGATCTCATTATTGTCTCTATGCTTGATAGAAAGCTACTAAAGTTTAAAGATGGCAATCTTACTGAGCATTCAGATATGTCAAAACTTACACCTTTTAGGTGCAATGACATGGTGGTCGACAAAAACGGTAATGCCTATGTCGGTAATTTTGGATCAATACATCACGGAAAAGATATAAAGCCAACTATTCTTATAAAGGTCGATCCTGATGGAAACGCCTCAATTGCTGCTTCAAATTTAGACTTTCCAAATGGAACTGTAATTACACCTGATGGTAAAAAACTTATTATTGGCGAAACCTATGCGGGAAGACTTACTGCATTTGATATAGATAAAGATGGTGATCTTTCTAATCGGAGAGTATGGGCTTATATGATGCCTAATCTATTTTATTACTACACAAAAACTATGCGTTTTTTAAAAATTACTCCAAAAGAAGGTAAAGGAATACCTTACCCTGTCCCAGATGGTATTTGTTTGGATGAAAAGATGGGTATCTGGATAGCTTCTCCAACTACCTCAGAAGTGGTTAGGTATGAAGAAGGTGGAAAAATAACAGATAGGATTGCTACTCCAAATAGAGCATATGCATGCATGTTGGGCGGATCAAACGGCAACACTTTGTTTGTATGTACTGCAGACGCTTCAGAGCCGGATGCAGCCAAAGCAATAAAATCAGGGAAAATTTATTCTATTAGCGTCAATCACGCCAAAGCCGGATCACCCTAGTGAAATACCAAATTTATGGCAGATCAGAAACGGGTTCTGATATAATTGAGTATCTTTTTCATGAGCTTTCAATTGATTATGAGTTTATTGAGGTTGATGAAAAAAATGTTAAAAGCGATGAAAAAATATTAAAAATCAATCCCCTCGGAAGAGTTCCAATGGTGAAACTACCAGATGGAAAATTTTTAATTGAGAGCTTAGCTATTGTATATCACTTGCTTAAAAGGGAAAATCACCTGCTACCTAGTACAGAAACTGAAATGAATGAGTTTCATCAAATTATGTCTTTTATGTCTTCATCGTTTTACCCAATTATTCTACTTTTTTATCATCCAGATCATTACGTTTCCGATAAAAACTCAGAGGATTTAATAACTAAATCGAAGGATATTTTGCATCGATATTTAAATTTTATTGAAGATAAAATAGGAGAATTTGTAATTGGAAATGAATTGTCTGCAGCTGATTTTTACTTGTTCACATTACTATTCTGGTTAGAGGAGGATCATTTTCTTGATAATTACCCAAAAATACGAAATTTCTACAATAAAATGTTAGAGAATCAGACCATAATAAAAGTGAGGAATATACAAAATGAGAGAAAGACAGTTTAAAAAATTTTTTATCGTATACGGTCATTACGACGATAACTCTTTTAATGCCGCAATAAGAGATACATTTATTGAAAGCGCAAAGAAAGCTGGACATTCAGTGGATATGGTTGATTTATATAAAGAAAAATTTGATCCTGTATTTGCTGGAGGTAATCCTGGACCAGATGTTTTGGATCATCGAAGAAGGATAGAACAAAGCGATACAATTGTATTAATTGCTCCAATATGGAATTTTAGAATGCCCGCAATCCTGGAGGGCTGGATTGATAAAGTTTTAGCTCCTCCATGGGCATTTACTTTTAAACAGCTGGTTGGCAACTATGGTTACCCTCAAGGTAATCTAGGTAACAAAAAAGCAATAATATTTTGCACATATGGCTCCCCTCGATTGGCAATAACTACATTCTTTCTCAATTTGCCAATTAGACGCTTGAAAAGGGGTGTTTTTCACATATGTGGTATAAAAAGCATTCTTTACAAAAGATACTTTGCAGTACCCTTTGTTGCTGAAAAAGTTAGAAAAAAATTTTTAAAGGATGTGAAAGATACGGCGACTCTTTTTCAATAGGAATAAAGTGAAGAAAATAATAGAGATATTTAAAAGTTTTTGGTCACCCATAATGGATTCAAATGTGAATCCTTTAAAAAATATAACAAATCTTAAAATTCGTCATATGGTCATGCAAATTCTAGCATTTATGTGGAGTGGTGTATTTTCACTTTATATCGTTGACAGTGTTTTTGTGTTTGGTTTTACTGCAATTGCCCACGCTTTATTAATTGCTGCACTTTTTATAACAATGTTCGTATTTTTCACAGCTGAAAAAAAACCTCAAATTTATGACTTAAAATTTTTCAGAGGCAAAGACGGTGAGCACGAGTAATTTAACTAATGAGGATTGTAAGCCTAACTCCAAGTGCTAGTGAAATAATATTTGAACTGGGTCTAGGTTCTAGTTTGGTCGGCGTTAGTCATGAATGTAATTTTCCAACTGAAGTCAGTAAATTAGAAAAATTATCGAGTTCGTCAATTAACCCTCATGGATCTCAGAGTGATATTGACTTTCAAGTGCGTGAAACACTTCAAACTAACGACTCCCTATATCAAATAAATACTGAACGTTTAAATGATTTAAAGCCTGATTTCATTATTACCCAGGGTATATGCGATGTCTGCGCCATATCCAGTAGTCAAATCGAAGTTGAATTAAAAGGAACTTTATGCACCTTGCCTTCATCGACAAAAATAATTTCTTTAATTGGAAGAACGTTTGATGGCATCTGTGACGATATAATAATGCTAGGAAATAATCTTAATTCAATAATCTCAGCAAAAAATCACATAGATAAAGCTCGAGAAAAAAGAGAAATACTTAAACGTCAAACAAAGTATGATCACCGAATTCTTTGTTTAGAATGGATAGACCCTTATTTTTCTGCTGGTCATTGGGTTCCAGAACAAATTGAATTAGCTGGCTTTAACTCCGCAATTGGACAAACAGGTGACCAATCAAGAATTTTGTCTGCTGATGAAATAATCGATTCAGATCCATATGCGATTGCCTTAATTTGCTGTGGCTATAATCTTGAGCAAAATTTGACTTTTTCATCACAATTATTTCATGACGATCGATTAAATCACCTAAATCCATTTAAAGAAAACAGAGTGTATTCATTTGATGCTGATTCCTATTTTAGTCGTCCTACTACAAGAATACTTGAAGGGTCAATTCAACTTAGAAGTCAAATTTTAGGTAGTCAAATGTAAATTTTATTTGACAATCCAAGAATTAAGATAATTGACGATATAAGTGTAAATGTATTGACCGCCAAGTCAGTTACTGAATTTTTGGTACCTTTATCATTATCAACTTTTTTGAGAAAAACGGCTGCGTCATAAACAGAGAGAATTACAAAGTTTATAAAGATTAAGTTATAGTAAACCCATGCCCCCTCTGGCCCATTCGGTCGAAAAATCAAATAAATACCAATCAAAAAAAATGGTGCCACAAATGTTCCAAGGACTCTAATTATATACACACTACTCTGATCCATATTAAACTCCTTAACCATCCCCTCAGGCTTAAAAAGTGCTCTGAAAGTATAAATGCCAAATAACGCTGTCATTAAAATATGAAGTATGAGTAAATATAAATGTTCAAAATTTTCAATCATAAGTTAATACTGTGGGATTCTTATAAAAAAATCAATGGCGGGAGTGACGGGACCCGAACCAGCGACTTTCTATTGGTTATGTCCAAAAGGAATAATGTAAAAAGTTAAAATGGTTTGAAAAATGGGTATCCAGAATAAGTCATTGATCTTTTGACTTTTCTATTAACATTATGAGATTTTTATGTATCACTGTCGCCGTATCTGGACCCAAAGATACCACCTCACCATATGTTTCTTCATTTTCTCCATAAATCCAAGGAGCGTCTTCATCCCACTCACTTTTTGGGATGATGTAACCGATAGAATCGTTTGCTAAGTTCACCATCAAGTTCAGTTTGTCTGGAAATTGACTTCGTAAATCTGGAACTTCTTTCGGTGCTATGACAAAATCAGCGCCTTTAGGGTTTTCAATACCGCCAATAGCAATTTCTGGATAAAGCTCTCCAGGAATTCCAGTAATAGATGCATCACCCATCTGTATAAATGCTACCTCACTGAGATAACGTATGAATGGCGGTTTCAGACTGAATTTAGTATCAGCATCAATTATACCAAGCAAAGTGCCAAATGAAAGCATCAAGTTTTCTATACCTAGCTCTATTTCTAGTGATTGAACACTTAATGTCGGCTTAGGAGAAGTCTTAAACTCACCTGCTTGAAAAGCATCTATAACACTATTTGCAAGGCTATAACCGTATGCGCGAGCTTTTGAATGACTCGGTTTAGTAATCATTTTTTCCAAAACAGGATCATAAATTGGATCGGTTGGTCCTGATGTCATTAAGCCTCCTATATTTCCTGTGAACCATAATGTGGTTCCACCAAGACCAGGTTTAATTAGCTTATCATCATAATAAATTCCATGACTGATACCTCTTCTTAAGTAGCCAGCAACATCAGAGGTTATGTCTAAATTTTTATCCCACGCAAGCTCGACATGAATTCCGAAATTGATTAAAGAACCAATAATTGAGCCGTCAGAGCGATTGAATAAAATTGCCCTTATATCATCGTCTATAACGATAGGTTTTCGTTTATCTTTAATTGGAGTAAGTGGATTAGTCGGAATTAAAGCAAAACTCATTTCTGCAGTCTCTAAGTTATCAATAGCCATTTTTAATGTGCTCATGAAATCTTTTTTAAGCCGCTTCATATAGAGATCGTCAACACCGCTTTTTAAAAAACTCGGACCCCAAAGACCTTGAGTATCCGGGCCTTCATGGTTATGTGTTGCATGCACCATGATGTAATCTAGACCCCACTCGGTAGGAACGTCCTCACGGACACTGAGTACAAATTTTCGCATTAACCCTATTGTATCAGCACTTATGATACCTATTCGTGTCTGGCCATCATCTATTACAACGGCTACGGACATCAAATCATCTTTAATGCCTTGGGCAGCTCGTTTATTTTGAAAACCTGCCATCCACACCGCATCAAATCGGCCATTACCATTTATATCAGTCCACTTATCTATATCTGGATCAAATTGAGCATCATTATTTATATCTTCCCATTCATCAATTAGATTGGGAGTGATAGGCATCTTAGCAAAGCCAACTTTAAATTCACTTGCATGAACTTGAGAAGTCAAAATTATGCCAAACATCATAAGAGCATAAAGAGTTTTTTTTATATAGTGGCAGTAAATCATTTGTATCTATCAACTATAACCGTCATTACTAGATTTTGATATTTTTAATGAGCTTATAAACTTTACTATTGTATCCAATAAATTTCTTTAAAACTTATTACAAAAGCAAAAAAATAAATCTTATTTTCTAGGGAATAATTACGTGGCGGGAGTGACGGGACTCGAACCCGCGACCTCCTGCGTGACAGGCAGGCGCTCTAACCAGACTGAGCTACACCCCCACAGTTAAATTTTCCATCTCGTGGGAAGAAATGGTGGGCGATGAGAGGTTCGAACTCCCGACATTCACGGTGTAAACGTGACGCTCTTCCAGCTGAGCTAATCGCCCGGAAAGAATGTTATATATCTATTTTAGCGAATATTCACAGATATTAATAAAAAAAATCCGACCACGCTTTGTATAAGAGTGATCGGATTTTAAATAATTTAGTCAGCAGTTAAGGAACTACATTCCTCCATCGCCGGCATTATTAACAGCTTCTTTCAAACCTTTTCCTGCAGTAAACTTAGGTCTAGTTGACTGAGGGATTTGAATGACCTCATTGGTACGTGGATTTCGACCTTGAGATGCTTTTCTAATTGATGTTTTGAATGTGCCAAAGCCTACCAATCTTACTTCTCCTCTTGCTTTAAGAACATCAGTAATTTGGTCAAAAACTGCATTCACTGCCTTTTCTGAGTCAGATTTTTGCATACCTGTAACATCAGCTACTTTTGCTATTAAGTCTTGTTTGTTCATAACCCCCCCCTTTTTTAGGAGTTTTTGATTCGTAATATAACTATGAGACCTGAACTACTATATATAGTCAAGAAAAAGCCCAAGAAAACTGCTAAAAATTAAAATTTAACTATATTAATTAAAGAAAATATAATGTAATCAGTGAGTTATAGGATTATCCACATCTTGTTCAGCATCATCTTCAGATATATCGTTAGAAGACTTAGGTGAATCGTCCTCATCCCACTCAATGGGCAGAAGAGGCTTCGTCAACGCTATTTTTAAAACCTCATCAACATTATCAACAAATATTAATTCTAGCCCATCTTTTACATTATCTGGAATTTCGGACATATCCTTTTCATTTTCTTTAGGAATTATAACAGTTTTTGTACCAGCTCTGAGAGCCGCTAATAGTTTTTCTTTCAAACCACCAATCCCAAGTGCCTTTCCACGAAGTGTTACTTCACCTGTCATAGCAATATCTTTTCTAACAGGTATACCTGTCAGCACTGAAACTATGGAAGTAACCATTCCTAGGCCAGCAGATGGACCATCTTTTGGAATTGCACCTTCTGGAACATGAATATGGATATCGCGTATCGGAAAAATAGTTGGCTTTATTCCAAACTCAATGCATCTTGAGCGAACATAAGATTTTGCGGCTTGAATAGACTCTTTCATTACATCACCTAATTTTCCAGTAATAGTCATACGGCCTTTTCCAGGCATTATAACCGACTCTATTGGCAATATATCTCCGCCAACTTCTGTCCAAGCAAGACCTGTAACTATTCCAACCTGGTCGTCATTATCAATCTCACCGTATTTAAACTTTCTAACACCTGCGAACTCATGCAAGTTATCCTCGTTTATTGTTAGTGATCCAATATCACCTGCTACAATTTTTTTAACTGTTTTACGAGCGAGGTTAGCAAGTTCTCTTTCTAAACTCCTTACACCTGCTTCCCTAGTATAATATCTTATCAATCCAGTTATCGCACTATCATCCATTATAAGCTCACCACTCTTTAAACCATGCTTCTCTAACATCTGTGGGGCTAAATGTTGTTTTACAATTTCTACTTTTTCATCTTCTGTGTAGCCTGCAATTCTAATAATTTCCATTCTGTCTAAAAGTGCAGGGGGCATCCTTAATGTATTAGCAGTTGTAATAAACATTGTATCGGACAAGTCATAATCAACCTCTAAATAGTGATCGTTAAATGAATTATTTTGCTCTGGATCAAGCACTTCCAATAAAGCTGATGAAGGATCTCCTCTGTAATCAGCTCCTAACTTATCAATTTCGTCTAATAGAAATAATGGATTAGATGATCCTGCTTTCTTCATCATCTGAAGAACCTTTCCAGGCAGAGAACCTATATAAGTTCTTCTGTGCCCTCTAATCTCAGCTTCATCTCTAACTCCCCCGAGAGACATTCTAACAAACTTTCTTCCCGTAGCTCTAGCAATCGATTTACCCAATGAAGTTTTACCTACTCCTGGAGCCCCAACTAAACATAAAATTGGACCTTTCATTTTCTTTATTCTTTGCTGAACAGCCAAATATTCTAGTATTCTCTCTTTGACTTTTTCAAGGCCATAGTGATCTTCGTTGAGAACACTCTCTGCGAACTTGATATCTTTTTTAACTTTTGTCTTTTTACCCCATGGTATTGTTAATATCCAATCTAAATAATTTCTTATAACACTCGACTCAGCAGACATTGGGCTCATTGATTTCAACTTTTTCATTTCTGAATAGCATTTTTCTTTTGCTTCTTTTGAGAGCTTTGTGTTCTCAATTTTCTCCTCATACTCCTGAATATCGTCTTTACCATCATCGCCCTCTCCAAGCTCCTTTTGGATGGCTTTCATTTGCTCATTTAGATAATATTCCCTTTGAGTTTTCTCCATTTGATTTTTTACACGACCTCTAATCTTTTTTTCAACTTGCATAACATCGAGTTCTGCTTGAATAAAATTCATTATCTTTTCAAATCTCTCGGTAAGGTCGATTGCTTCTAATATTTCTTGTTTATCAGACAACTTGATTGACAAGTGTGATGCAATTGTGTCACTCAACTTAGCTAAATCATCAATTTCATTTATTGTTCCAAGTACTTCAGGAGGAATTTTTTTATTTAAATTTACATATTTATCAAAAAGATCTGTTATTGATTTAGATATTGCTCTTAATTTTTTATCTGAGCTATCATTGTTCTCATCAATAAGATCAATGTTGGATACTAGATAATCCTCATTATCAGTAAACATGTTGATCGAAGCTCTTTGAAGTCCCTCGACAAGTACTTTGACTGTACCGTCAGGCAACTTTAATAACTGCAATACATTTGCAATTGTTCCAAAGTCAAAAAGGTCATCTTTTTTTGGGTCATCCACTGAAGCGCTTTTTTGAGTGATGAGCATGATGCGTTTATCACCAGTCATAACTTTTTCCAGCGCTTTGACTGACTTGTCTCTACCAACAAACAATGGAACCACCATATGAGGAAACACAACTATGTCTCTTAATGGCAAGACTGGAATGTTATTTTCAACCATATTCGACTCGATAATCCTTTTACAAATAAGATGATCTATACTAAAACTAGTAAAGTTATTTATTTCTTTACTACTCTTTAAATGTGTATAAATTCCTGATTTTCAAGGAATAAAAGAATTAGCTGCTAAGCGCTTGTTTCTGAAGCTTTTTTGCCATCTGTATAAGTGTATAGCGGACGAGCACGGCCCTCTGCGACTTCAGCATTAATCACAACCTCTTCAACGCCTTCAAGGGATGGCAATTCAAACATCGTATCGAGCAAGATACTCTCTAGTATAGACCTAAGTCCTCTTGCGCCGGTTTTCCTCTCGATTGCTTTTTTTGCAATGACACTAAGGGCTTCATTTGAGAGTATTAGCTTCACATCTTCCATGTTAAATAGTGTTTGATATTGTTTTACCAGTGCATTTTTAGGTTCTTGAAGAATTTTTACTAGCGACTCTTCATCTAGATCTGTAAGAGTTGTAACAATAGGAAGCCTTCCAACAAACTCTGGTATCAGCCCATAACTAAGTAAGTCTTCAGGCTCCAAATGTTTTAAACTGTTTCCGCCAGATTTTTCTTCATAACTTTTTACATTTGCTTGGAAACCGATACCTGACCCTTTTGATCTTTTGTTAATTATTTTGTCTAATCCAGAAAATGCACCGCCGCATATAAACAATATATTTGTTGTATCCACTTGTAAAAATTCTTGCTGTGGATGTTTTCTTCCACCTTGCGGTGGTACACTTGCAACTGTTCCTTCCATTATTTTAAGTAACGCTTGTTGTACGCCCTCACCTGAAACATCTCTTGTAATTGACGGGTTTTCAGATTTTCTGCTAACTTTGTCAATTTCATCAATATACACTATGCCTCTTTGTGCCCTTTCAACATTATAGTCAGATGCCTGTAATAATTTTAAAATGATATTCTCAACATCTTCTCCAACATATCCAGCCTCAGTGAGAGTTGTCGCATCTGCCATTGTAAATGGTACATCTAAAATACGTGCAAGAGTTTGGGCCAATAAAGTTTTACCACAGCCAGTGGGTCCAATTAAGAGAATGTTTGATTTCGATAACTCTACATCTGACTTGAAATTGGAATGCTCAATTCTTTTATAATGATTATGCACAGCTACAGACAAATTGTACTTGGCATCTTTTTGTCCTATTACGAAGTCATCTAAAGTTGCGCAGATTTCTCTCGGAGTTGGAATTCTACTTGATGATTTTGCCTTAGTCTCCTTATTCTCTTCTTGAATTATATCGTTGCATAACTCAACGCACTCATCACATATGAATACGGTTGGCCCTGCAATCAACTTCTTTACTTCATGCTGACTCTTACCGCAAAAAGAGCAATAGAGTGTGTTCTTGCTTTTACTATCGTTATTATTTTCACTCATAATTCAATTTTTTTTACAAACTGCGAATCAATAATTCATAAGAAAAACATTTATGTAGAAAAAAAACAATCAATTTTAAAAAAAAGTGTTTATAAACAGTGGATTAAATTGACCAATTGAGGCTATTTCTCAGTTTTTGGCTCAACTCTTTTTTCTTGAATACTATCAATTATGCCAAATTTCTGAGCCTCTTCCGGTGACATGAAGTTATCTCTTTCAAGCGCCTCTTCAATTGCTTCGACAGGCTGACCTGTATGTTTAGCGTATATTTTGTTTAAATTTGCTTTCATTGCTAAGACCTCTTTCGCATGAATTTCTATATCAGTTGCTTGACCTTGAAAGCCAGCAGATGGCTGGTGCACCATTATACGGCTATTAGGTAAAGCATATCTTTTCCCTTTTTCACCCGCTGCGAGCAAGAATGAGCCCATTGAAGCAGCCTGTCCAAAACAAAGAGTTGAGACTGGAGACTGTATGAATTGCATTGTGTCGTAAATTGCCAATCCATCACTTACAACTCCTCCAGGTGAATTTATATATAATGATATCTCTTTTTCGGGATTTTCAGATTCAAGAAATAAAAGCTGTGCTGAAACCAAAGAGGCCATGTGATCGTTAACTGGCCCAACTAAAAATATTATTCTTTCCTTTAATAATCTTGAATAAATATCAAAAGCACGTTCCCCTCTTCCCGTTTGTTCAACGACCATTGGAACCAATTGATCAAAAATTTTATTATCAATCATTATAATTTCTTAGTTTTATTCTTAACTCTCTTTTTCTTTGCCGTTTTTTTCTTCACTTCAGTCTTTTCAACTGAATTGACGTTATTATACATTTTGATAAACGAATCAACATCAACGTCCTTTTTTTTCAATTTAACCTTCGAAAGTATAAAGTCTACAATTTTATTTTCATATAAAGGAGCTTGAAGTTGCATAGCTGCATCCTGATTATTTCTATAATAATCAATCACTTTTTGTTCTTGTCCTTTAAAGTTGCTTGCATATTCAAAAAGGGCTTTATTCATCTCCTCTGGCGTCACTGAGATTTCATTTACTTTCCCAACTTCTTGAAGAATTAAGCCCAGTTCAATTCTATTTTTTGCATCTTCCTTAAATTTAGCCTCATTATCAGAAGTCAATTTTTTATCTTTGATTTCCTTTTGATGATCAATTGATGATGGACTTTGTGAATTTAAATAATTTGTAGACAAGTTCTGAAATTCAACATTTATAAGATCTTCAGGTAACTCAAATTTGTGCGCTGACTGGAGCTTTTCAAAAAGTACTTTTTTATCAAGATTTTTTGTTAGATCTGAGTACTCACTTTGCATTTGATTTTCGACCTTACTTTTTAATTCCTTTAAATCAGTTGCACCCATTGATTTTGCCAATTCATCATCTACTTTTGACGCAACAGGTGAACTTATTTTTTTAATATTGCAATCAAACACAGCATCAGCATTTTGTAACTCTTTTGCTGAATAATCTGTGGGAAACTTGACGTTTATCTTTTTGCTGTCTCCACTCTTTAGGCCCACAAGGCCATCTTCTAAATCCTTTATGTATCGTCCAGAGCCAATTACAATTGTCTGACTTTCTGCCTTACCTCCATCAAAATTCTTACCATCGATGGTTCCTTCATAATCTAATAAGACAGAGTCCTCTTTCTTAGCTTTATAATCACTACCTTGCTCTATATATGTTCTTTGAGATTTGGCAATTAAGTCTATTCGTTTATCAATTTCTTTTTTATCAAGCTTTACCGAAGTTGACTCGATTTCAATTTTAGTAAAGTCGGCTAATTTTATTTCCGGAAAAACTTCAAACTCAATTTTAAACGTTTTATCAACATCTTTTTTTTCTTGTTCTTTATCTTTGTAATCAACCTTCGGTTGAGAAACGGGACGATGCTTTCCTTCTTGTATTATTTTTGAGACATTTTCATTTATTACAGCATTCAAAACTTCATTGTTAATCGCATCACCATGTTTTTGCATAATGATATTATTTGGAACTTTACCTGGTCTAAAGCCATCGATTTTTACTGATTTTTTTACTTCCTCAATTTTTGACTCTATCTTTGTGTTAAAATCTGCAGATGCAATAGTGAACTCATAAGCTCTTTTCAAACCTTTATTTAATACTTCTTTATAACTCATATTATCTTCTTATTAACAAATTGGTGCGGATAGAGGGACTCGAACCCCCATGAGTTGCCTCACTGGTACCTAAAACCAGCGTGTCTACCAATTCCACCATATCCGCGATTAATAGAAAATGCAAAATAGACTATTTTTTAGATGTTTACAGTAAAATATTACAATTTGATGCTATAGTTTTGACCGTTAATTATGAGAAAAAATATTGTATTTTTAGATAGGTCCACTTTTCCTTCTGATATTATATTTCCAAAACTTGATTTTAACCACAAGTGGAAAAACCATAGTTTTACAAAGGTGAAGGAAGTCAAAAAAAGGATTGAGAAAGCACATATAGTTGTTACCAACAAAATTGAACTGAATAGAAATAATTTATCTAATGCGAACAATCTAGAACTAATTGCGATAACTGCAACGGGAACGAATATAATAGACTTAGAGTACTGTAGGAAACACAATATCTCTATATGCAATCTAAGAGACTATGCTTCTATATCGGTTGCTGAACACGTTTTAACTCTCATGCTTGCACTTTCTAAAAATATTAAAGGTCTTGAGAAAGATATAGACAAGAAACTTTGGCAAAAAAGAAAGGTGTTTGCATTACTTAGCAGAGAAATAAATGACTTACATGGCAAAACATTGGGCATAATTGGAAAAGGTTCAATCGGCATGAAAGTTGGCAGAATAGCTAAATCATTTGGAATGAATATTAATTATTTTTCGGTTAGAAATTATAAAAAAACACAATTTTTAAAATTCTTATCATCTCTTGATTATTTATCAATTCATTGCCCCTTGAATGAGAAGACAAAAGACCTAATAAAAATTAAAGAATTAAAAATAATGAAAAAAAAATTTGATCTTAATTAATACTGCCAGGGGTGGCATAGTTAATGAAAATGATCTGACAAAAGCATTAAAACAAAAAATCATTGCAGGAGCTGGAATTGATGTCACAACTAGTGAACCTCCAAAAAAATCTCACGCTTATTATAGCATATTAAATGAAGCAAATTTCATTTGGACACCCCATACTGCATGGGCATCAAATGAAACCTTGCAAGAAGCAATCAATCAATTAATAAAAAATATAAATTCTTTTTATAAAGGCAGAAAAAGAAATATCGTTTAAGCCTTTTTTATTCCAGCACACTTTTTTGAACAGTATATTACTCTGTCCCAGTTCAATCTCCATTTTTTTCTCCAGTTGAAAGGGCGATTACAAACCGGGCATATTTTAGATGGCAAGTTTTCTTTTTTCATGATCTAATTATTAAATAATATGAAATTGTTTCAAGTCCATACAGGTTTTTATGATCCTAATATTTCAGATGGCTTTTACGAAGGGCACACCAATATCTTTGTCTGCGCGAAAGATGAAATAGAAGCTCGAGAAAAAGTGAAAGAAAAAGAAGAATATAAGAAATTTAAGATGCACATCGATGGTATTCAGGAAATAACTATCGTTGATGACTATAAAGTTGAGCTAAATAAAATTTAGGCTCTAGTGCACTTACCGCTCATAAAGGTTCTGTAAATTTCATCCACTTCCTCGTCAGTAAGAGTTGTTCTATTAAACATTTTATCAATTATATAGCACTTTTGATCAACAGTTATGCTCTCACTAGATATTCCTTGAAGAATTGAATTAGCCGATAAAGTATTATTAAACATTACAATACCTTTATCATTTACTGAATCAAAAACTATGAACCTCTCATTCCCTTTCTTAGCATCCCAAGGCATCCATTCTGTATTTACATCATAAGGTATAGAATTTGGATTTCCATCATATGCAAAATTTACCCAGTACTTTCCCATTTTTGTTGCTAAATCTAAATCTGTCTCTCTGTTATCTTCGTCATACATTATGTCATTAATCGCATCAAAACTCTCACCCAATAAACCGCCAGACTTAAAAATAAAAGCTAATTCCATTGCGTGTCCAGCACCTAATAACCTCGGCAAATCAAGATTTATATTCACACCTGGAATATTTAAGCCAATTATCTGATCTAAACCTAAGTCACTGTTTTGCTCATCCCAATCAAATCTATATGCGTATACATTCGAACTCTTATTTAAAGATGTGAAGTCGGACGGGAGATCTACTGCACCATATTTCCATGATTCTGCCATGTATCTTGCATATACATCATAGAATTTAGGATCTTTTGGCTTTACGTATAAATCAAAATATTCTGAAACAGGTCTCAGAAAAGCAAGAGGTCTTTCAACGAATGCATCATTTGCGAACATAAAAAGTTTGTCTTCATCTCTTGTAGAACCAAATATCATGGGTTTATCGTGCATTTCGCCATCACGATATACCCCGTATATACCTTTCATTGGTATAACAACACCGTCTGGGATTACATTTGGAACGTCTATTAATCCACCAGTATCATTTCTCACCCGATAATAAGAAATTATATCGTTTGCATTTGCTGATCTTAAAAATTCTTTGGACAGAAATTTATTGCCCATAAAATTAGAAAGTTCTTCTTCAGCAATATTTGGATTTTCAGATTTAATAAGGTGTTTTAATAAACTCAAAGAACCAGCCCTTTCATTGTTTTCAGAGTATTCAAGTGAGTCTGATCCAAGATAGCCACTTTGCGAAATACCCCTTTGAAACAAATCTTTGCTTAATGGTGAAGACATAAGAGAAATCACATTTCGAGCTCCAGCAGACTCGCCAAAAATTGTTATGTTCTCTGGATCACCATTAAAAAAGGAAATATATTTATTCACCCATTCAAGGGATTTTATAATATCTAATGTTCCAAAATTAGCAGTACTATCTAAAGGGTTTTCTGAGTCTTGATTTAACCCGCTGTACGCAAACCATCCAAAAGGCCCAAGCCTGTAGTTTGTTGTGACTAATATTACGTCGTGATCTAAAATAAAATCACCTGATGTAAATATATTTGAAGCTGAATATCCCCAGGTATTGCCGCCACCATGAATCCAAAAAACAACTGGTAGCTTCTCTTTGCTCTTATATGCTTTTTCAGAAAGATATATATTTAGATACAAACAATCTTCTGAACCTATGATTGACTCACCCTCAATGCCATCCATTGAATCATAAAAGTTACTAACTTGCATACACCTATTCGGTAGAGTGGTTGCTTTAAATGTTTCAGGATAGCCATCTAATTCCCTGGGAGCTTTCCATCTCAGGTCACCTACTGGAGGCTTTGCAAAGGGAATTCCAACAAAGGAAATTGTCTTTTTATCTCCCTTTTCTTTTGCTACCGAACCAATAAAATCAGTTTTATTTGTTTTAAAAATGTATGACTCTTCTGCATAAAGTGTGTTAACTAGCAGAAGCATAAGAAAAACTAAGGCTACAATTGTTTTATTTAATACCTTTGACATAAGAATGCAGCTTTTTAACCATCAGAGGAATGTTGTCAATAAGATCCTCAGCTATAAGTCCTGGACCTATCATTTCTCCAAGTTTTGAGTGAATATATGCTCCAGCACAAGCCGCATCAAAAGCATTCATCTTATTATCTCCAACAAGTGAAGCGATGATTCCAGCAAGAACATCGCCTGATCCTGCGGTTGCTAGATATGGAGCTTCGCTTGAATTTATTACAACATTCCCTTTAGCGTCAGCAATAACTGTATCAGCACCTTTGAGTAAAACTATACTTCCTGCTAATTTGGCTGCCTCAACACACTTGAGCACTTTGTCGTCCATTAATGCGATACCGTCACCAAATAGTCTTTTAAATTCACCTTCATGAGGTGTGAGTATTGTATGCGGATAAGTATCTATGAATAATTCTTCTGGATTACTCTCAAAACATGTAATTGCGTCTGCATCAATTACACAATGATCCACAAAAGCTAGTGCCATTAAAGTTCTTGCTTTTGTTTCATCGTTTACTCCATTACCAGGGCCTATGAGTACGCTTGAAACTCTTTTGTCTTTTAAAAGTTTTTGAAAATCGTTTTTTTCTTTTATCACTGATAGCAGTTCAACAGAGATTTGGGGTTCTAATATTTTTGCTGTTTCTTCATCGCATACCATTGTTACTGCTCCTGACCCAACGCGCATAGCTGATCGACCAGCTAATCGAGCTGCTCCGGTTTGAAATTGAGGACCAGTATTAATTATAAGCATTCCTCTTGAATATTTGTGATCGCTTGAAACTGGAAATGGAAAATTTTTAATCCATAATGATGGATCATTTTTTTTTATATTCGGCATGATTTTATCAAATACATTTTTTTTGATTCCAATATCCTCAACTACTATTTCTCCACAATATTTTTTTCCAGGATATAAATAATGACATTTTTTTTTATTAAAAAAAGTAATTGTTTTTGAGGCTTTGAAAGCATCACCAAGAACAGTAGATGTATCACCATTAATGCCAGACGGAATATCTACGGAGTAAACATCTAATTTAGAATTATTAATATTATTAATTAAAGATATTAAATCACCAGACATTGTCCTTGATAGTCCAGTACCAAACAAAGCGTCAACTACATAACAATAATTTGTTATATTTTTAATTTTGGAAACAAATAATGAGTTATTAAGTTTTTGTTTATAATATAAACTGTCATTGCTTTCCCTGGCTTTACTAACAGGGCAGTAAATATCAATTTCCATGCCTTTCTTTAAAAGAAGGTCCGCAGCAACATAGCCATCACCACCATTATTTCCCGGGCCACAAATAAAGAGCGCCCTTTTACCTTTTTTAATAGGAAGATTATTGAAAACCTTCTTACCCGCGTTAAACATTAGATCCAAACTAGAAATACCAGACTCAATAGTTAAAAGGTCGGCCTTTGCCATTTCTTTATTGCTGAGAATGAATTGAGTCATTTATTAGAATTCACCTCTAAGTGCATGTTTTAAATAAAGATATGTAAATTCTACTTCCATTTATTTTTAAATCTATATGTCAATTTGGCATAAAAACATTATATATACATTCTATCATTAATTTTAACTTGTTTACGAAAATTAATGTATAAAACTCTATAATTAACTCATAATGAAAAAAATCGAAGCTGTTATAAAGCCATTTAAGATAGATGATGTAAAAGAAGCGCTTGAAAGAGTTGGGGTGCGTGGGATCACCATATCTGAAGCCAAAGGCTTAGGAAGGCAAAGAGGTTTTACTGAAGTTAACACTGGTGTTGAATATGGTGATTTTCTTCCGAAAATTAGATTAGAAATAATCTTACAAGATGATCTTGTCGATACGGCCGTCGAAGCAATAAGAGCTTCGGCAAACACAAATCGTATAGGTGACGGTAAAATATTTGTTTCGAACGTTGAAACAGTTATGAGAATTCGTACAGGCGAGACTGGTTCGGACGCATTATAAACTTAATTCAGGGAGAAATTAATGTCAGATATGAAAACTTATGAATACATATGGCTTGATGGTTATACACCAGAGCCTTTTATGCGAAGTAAAGTAAAAGCAACAGAAGAAAAATCAGCACCGGACTGGTCATTTGATGGTTCTTCTACTCAACAAGCAGAAGGAGGAAGCTCAGACTGTCTTCTTCTACCTGTTCAAACTTATTCTAATCCAAATGGGCACGATATAGTAATGACTCAGGTACAGGCTGCAGACCATACAACTCATCCATCAAACTTTAGAGCGGCAGCAGCGGAAGTTGTTACTGATGAATGGTGGTTTGGTTTTGAACAAGAATTTTTTTTAACTGACGCTAAAACAGGTGAGCCACTTGGCTGGGAAGACGGTACGCCGAGAGAGCAAGGTGAATTTTATTGTGGTGTTGGAGCTGGCAATGTTGTTGGTAGAGCAATATCAGATGCACATCTTAAAGCTTGTATTGATCTTGGGATTACACTTACTGGAACTAATGCTGAAGTTGCTCTTGGACAATGGGAATATCAATGTTTTGGAAAAGGAATAAAGGCTGCTGACGACTTATGGGTTAGTCGATATTTACTTATGAAAACTGCTGAGGAACACGGCGTCGGAGTGAACTTCCACCCAAAACCAAAAACTGGTGATTGGAACGGATCTGGCATGCATACTAATTTTTCTAATGAACAAATGAGATCTTCTGGATCAGAAGAATTGTTCACATCAATGTGCGATAAGCTTGGAAAAGTTCATGAAGAAGGTATTGCAGCTTATGGGTCGGACAATAATATGAGGCTTACCGGCCTTCACGAAACACAAAGTATCGACAAATTTTCTTATGGTGTGAGTGATAGAGGTGCTAGTATACGTATTCCAGTTTATACTGTTGAACATAATTGGAATGGGTACCTTGAAGATAGAAGGCCAGCATCAAATGCTGATCCATACAAAATTGTATCACATATAGTTGGGACTTTGACTAAATAAATTCCATAATTAGGGGATCATATGGGTACTGCGAACGAAGTACTAAAGAAATTTAAAAATGGTGAAGTCAAGTATCTCGATATGAGATTTACCGATCCAAAAGGTAAGCTTCAACATTTGACAATGGATGGTACAGCAGTAGACGATGATCTCCTAAACAGCGGAGTGTTCTTTGATGGATCCTCTATTTCGGGCTGGAAGGCTATTAATGAGTCCGACATGGTACTTAAGCCTGATCTGTCAACAACAGTGATGGATCCTTTTACTGCTCAACCAACTTTAATTGTTTTTTGCGATGTTCTCGATGCAGTTTCAAAAGAACCATATGAAAGAGATCCAAGAGGAACTGCAAGGAAAGCAGAAGAGTATGTCAGAGCAAGTGGAATTGGCGATACTATATATATGGGCCCGGAGGCAGAGTTTTTTATATTTGATGATGTAAAATTTCAAGTTGATATGAATAAATCGATGTTTGAAATTGATAGTACTGAAGGTCCATATAATTCTGGACGCTATTATGAAAGTGGTAATTTGGCACACAGACCAGTTGTAAAAGGAGGATATTTTCCTGTACCGCCTGTTGATAGCGCACAAGATATAAGAACAGAATTTCTTGAAGAATTAAAAAATTTAGGACTGAAGATGGAAAAACATCATCATGAAGTTGCACCAAGTCAACATGAATTGGGACTGAAGTTTGATACTTTACTTAAACAGGGCGATGCTATGCAGCTTTATAAGTATGGCGTACACATGGTCGCTAATGCATTTGGTAAAACTGCTACATTCATGCCTAAGCCAGTTAAAGGTGATAATGGAACTGGAATGCACACACACCAATCTATATGGAAAAATGGCGAACCTCTGTTTGCAGGAGATAAATATGCTGGCTTATCCGAGATGGCATTGCACTACATTGGTGGAATCATAAAACATGGAAGGGCACTTAACGCGTTTACAAATGCTAGCACAAACAGTTATAAGAGACTGATACCAGGGTTTGAGGCTCCTGTAATACTTGTATACTCAGCAAGAAACAGATCTGCCTCGTGTCGAATACCTGTTTCAGATAATCCGAAAGGAAAAAGAGTTGAAGTAAGGTTTCCTGATCCATCGGCAAATCCTTATTTGGCATTTTCAGCAATGCTAATGGCAGGGATAGACGGTATAAAAAATAAAATTGACCCAGGAAATGCTGCCGATGAAGATCTTTATGAATTACCAGATGCAGAGGTTAAAAAATTGCCAACTGTTTGCGGTTCTCTTAGAGAGGCACTTGAGGCGGTTGACGATGATAGAGCTTTTTTAACTGAAGGTGGAGTTTTTACTGATGACCAAATTGATGCATATATAGACCTAAAAATGGAAGATGTGTATGATCTAGAACATTCTCCTCACCCTATTGAATACAAAAACTATTTTAGTGTGTGACAATTAATTGAATTCTAAAGGGTGACCTTTGTAAATAAAATGCTATATATACTAAAATGGAATTAACAACAGAACATGAAGAATTAAAGAGATCAGCTCTTAAATTTGTTGAAGATGAAATTAATCCCTATGTAGACGAGTGGGAAGAAAATGAAATTTTCCCAGCTCATGAGCTATTCAAAAAATTAGGTGATCAAGGATTTCTTGGAGTAACTAAACCTGAAAAGTACGGTGGATCAGGGTTAGATTACTCATATGGAGCGGTTCTTAATGAAGCATTAGCACATATTAAGTGTGGTGGTGTTCCAATGGCTATTGGCGTTCAGACAGATATGTCAACTCCGGCATTGGCGCGCTTCGGCAGTGAGGAGATATGCAATGAATTTTTAAAACCATCTATTACTGGAGATCTTGTTTCTTGTCTTGGTGTTTCTGAGCCAAGTGCTGGTTCTGATGTGGCTTCTATTAAAACTCATGCAGTTAAGGATGGCGATGATTACGTAATCAATGGATCAAAAATGTGGATTACAAATGGCACTCAAGCAGACTGGATGTGTATGCTTGCAAACACTGAAACCGACCATAAGAATAAACATTTAAACAAGTCTCTTATATGTGTGCCCCTTAAGGAAGATGGCAAAAGAGCAAAAGGTGTCACGATCAATCGTAAATTAAAAAAAATGGGCATGCATTCGTCTGATACTGCTGAAATATTTTTTGACGATGTAAGAGTTCCACAAAAAAATTTAGTCGGAGAAGAAGGTAAGGGCTTTATTTATCAAATGATGCAGTTTCAAGAGGAAAGACTTTATGCAGCTATCGCCGGCTATACTGGTTGTGAATTAGCTATTAATGAAACTATTAATTATACAAGACAAAGAAAGACATTTGGTAAGCCAATTCTAGACAATCAAATTGTTCATTATAAACTTTCTGAGCTTATGACGGAAGTTGAAGCTTTAAAAGCTCTTACATGGAAAGGAATTGAGATACATGTAAATGGTGGTGATTGTACAAAGTTGGCGTCAATGTCAAAGCTAAAAGCCACAAGACTTTCTAGAAAAGTTAATGATGAATGCTTACAATATTGGGGTGGAATGGGTTATATGGATGAGTCACCTATTTCAAGATCATATAGAGATGGACGTTTAGGTTCAATTGGCGGCGGATCAGATGAAGTAATGCTAGGCATTATTTCAAAATATCTTGATATTCTTCCAGGAAAAAATTAATTACATTCTTGCAACGCCGAAAGTGTTTGGTTTTAATTCTCTTTTATCACCATCACTGATGATGTTTAAGCATTCACCTAAAATCTTTCTTGTATCTTTTGGATCAATTATTCCATCATCCCATAATCTTGCTGAGCAAAAAATTGCCTCACCTTCCTCACGGTACTGATCAATTATTTTCTGCTTCATACCTTCAAGCATTTCAAGGTTCTCTCCGTAAATTTTTTTGGGGTCTTGACCTTTTCGTTCGGCTCCTTCAAGAGCTACTTGAGCCATTGTTCTAGCGGCCTGTTCCCCTCCCATTACACTCATTTTTGCATTTGGCCATGAGAACAAAAATCGAGGATCATAAGATCTTCCAGCCATTCCATATTCTCCCGCACCAAAAGAGGCTCCAATCCTAAGTGTTATTTTAGGAACGGTGCAATTAGTAACCGCCTGTATCATCTTTGATCCGTGTCTAATCATTCCTTTTGCTTCCTCTTTAGTTCCCACCATAAAACCAGTTATGTTTTGAAGAAAAATTAACGGCGTATTTGATTGAGAACAAATTTGTATAAATTGAGTAGCTTTGTTTGCACTCTCAGAAAATATCGGTCCATTGTTCCCTAAAATTCCAACTTTATAACCATGAATAGTTGCATGACCTGTTATGAGGGTTTTACCCCAGCCTTCTTTAAACTCTAAAAAATCAGAACCATCAACAATTCTTGCAATCACTTCCCGGCAATCATACGGGGTTTTATAATCAACTGGAACAACCCCTGTTAACTCATCAGGTGAATAAACGGGCTCATCATACTCAGACTTTTGAGTGGAAATAAAATCATTATTCCACCCAATATTCTTCATGACATCTCTTGCAATCTCGATTGCATGTGCATCATCGTTTGCCATATATTCAGCAAGTCCGGAAACTGCAAAATGTAAATCTGCTCCACCAATTTCTTCGTCAGTAGCAATCTCGCCAAGCGAAGCTCTTAATAAAGGAGGACCAGCTAAAAATATTTTTGATCTTTCTTTAACTACAATTATATAGTCTGATAAGCCTGTCTGGTAAGCGCCACCTGCAGTTGATGAACCGTGAACTACGCCAATTGTCGGAATTCCCATTGCTGACATTTTAGAAAGATTGGCAAAACTTCTACCACCTTTAATAAACATATCGGTCTGTCTCAGTAGATTTGCACCAGCACTCTCTATTAACTGAATAAAAGGTAATTTATTTTCAAAAATTATTTGAGCGCCTCTTAACGCCTTTTCAGTGCCCATCGCAGATGCACTTCCCCCTTTAATACCCGCATCTGAAACACCAATCATGCAACGAACGCCTGCAACATAACCAATACCACTAATAGAGTTTCCCCATCCAATATTTTTATCGCCATCATCATCGCCAATCTTGTAACCAGCAAGGGTGGATAATGGAAGCCAAAAACTACCTGGATCTAATAGTCTTTTTAATCTTTCACGAGGCAGCAACTGTCCTCTTTTATCAAACTTAGCCTTAGACCTAGCGGAATTATCTGCTATTTTTTGTTCTAAAGTTCTAATTTCATCAATAAGCTTTTGATGGTCCTCCTGATTTTTTTTGAAGGACTCTGAATTAATCATTATTTTTGATTCAATAACCGGCATACTAAAATCCTAATAAATTCATGCTGTTAGAGTAAATAAATATTACACAATGTAAAGAATCTATTATTAGTTGTATTGTTTGTTATGAGAAAGAAATCAAAGAAAAATAAATCAATTAAAAAGAAGAGTTCATCCAAAAAGACAATAAAAAATTCAAACGCATCTTACACCGCAAAAGATATTGAAGTCCTTGAAGGTTTAGAGCCGGTTAGAAAGCGACCCGGAATGTACATTGGGGGAACCGATATAATGGCAATGCATCACCTGGTAAGCGAGGTACTTGATAATTCAATGGATGAGGTTGTTGCTGGTTTTGCAAATAAGGTAGAAATTAAGCTTGTTTCCCAGGACACGATTGAAATCTCTGATAATGGGCGAGGTATTCCTGTTGATAAGCATCCAAAATTTAAAATACCTGCAGTTGAAGTCATTATGACAACACTACATTCTGGGGGCAAGTTTTCAAAAAATAATTACAAAACTTCTGGCGGTTTGCATGGTGTTGGAATTTCTGTTGTAAACGCGCTATCTAAAAAACTTACTCTTGAAATTGCAAGAGATAAAAAATATTTTGTACAAACTTATAGTCAAGGTTCTCCTAAAAATAAATTAAAAGCATCCGCAAAAGGTCCTCTTAAAAAGGGTACAAAAATAGTATTTTCACCGGACCCAGAAATTTTTGGCAAAGAAATAGAATTTGATGCTTCAATTATATATAATATGGCAAACGCTAAAGCCTATCTTATACCAGATGTTGAAATTCATTGGTCATGCAGTAAGGCAACCGCCAAAAAAAATATTCCATTATCAGATAAACTACATTACTCCGATGGAATTAAAGATTATTTAAATAATCTTTGTACGCCCAATGACCCTATTTTTGAAGATCCATTTTATTTCAACACCGAGATAGATGTTGATAGTGGTAAAATTGAGGGAATTATAAATTGGTTTGATCTGATGGAACCTATAAATGAATCTTATTGTAACACTATTAAAACCCCATTGGGCGGTACTCATGAAAGCGGTTTCAAGTCGGGAATTTATAAGGCATTTAAAGATTTTTCAAAAATTAAATACGAAAAGAAATCATCTCAAATTAATCAAGAAGATCTCTTTGGTTCATCTGGATCAATCTTATCTGCTTTTATAGAAAACCCTGAGTTTCAAGGTCAGACAAAAGAAAAGTTATCAAGTATAGAGCCTGGTCGTAAAATTGAAATGAAAGCACGACAACTATTTGAACAATGGCTTACAAAAAAAACTAGGTCTGCGGAAGAATTATTTCAATATGCATTTAATCGATCACAGTTAAGACTACAATCCAAGTCAAATCAAATCATAGAAAAAAATATAAAAAGAAAAAAAACAACCTTACCAGGTAAACTTGCTGATTGTTCAATTGATGGAAATATAGGAACTGAAATTTTTCTTGTTGAAGGAGACTCGGCTGGTGGATCGGCAAAACAAGCAAGAGATCGCCAAACACAGGCCATTTTACCTTTAAGGGGTAAGATTTTAAATGTGATCAGTGCTGGAAGAGATAAAATAAATGCAAACCAAGAAATTACTGATTTAATGCAAGCTATTGGATGTAAGCGAGGAGATAAATTTAATAGCAAAGATATTAGATACGAAAAAATTATAATTATGACAGATGCTGATGTTGATGGTGCTCATATATCCACCTTATTGATGGCATTCTTCTATAAAGAATTTCCAAAACTAATTGATGAAGGGCATCTGTACTTATCCGTGCCTCCTTTATACAAAATATCTAAAGGAGCTAAAACGTATTACGCTGTAAATGATAAGCATAAAGATGAAATAATAAAAAAAGAATTTAAAAATTCAGACGTTACCATTAATAGATTTAAAGGATTAGGTGAGATGATGCCTGCTCAATTGAAAGAGACAACTATGTCGCAGGAAAATAGAACCTTATTAAAAGTTCAAATTGTATCAAAAGACAAAAAGAAAACTCATAAATCTGTAGATTCTTTAATGGGCAAAAAACCTGAGTTGAGATTTAAGTTTATTGTCGAAAACTCAAAAAAAATAGCAGCTGAGAATATTCTCTAAGATAACCTTTTTATATTTTTTTCCGTAGATTCAGTAAATGGAGCTGTAATCATCTTACCCGCATCTAAGATATTTTGACCCTTCAGAACTGATCTCTTATGACTAAAGTTCTTAAAGCCATCGTAACCATGATAAGAGCCCATTCCACTAGGACCAACCCCTCCAAAAGGTAAATCATGCATAGAAAATTGGAATAAGACATCGTTTATAACCGCTTGACCAGATGAAGTATTGTTTAACACAGTATCAATTTCTTTCTTATCATCGCCAAAATAATATATTGCAAGCGCTTTAGGGTTCTTATTTATGAACTCTATTGTTTCATTAAAGCTTTTGTATGTTTTTACTGGCAATAAAGGTCCAAAAATTTCTTCTTGCATAATTTTCATATCATCCGTTGGATTTAAAACTAAAGTAGGTAATATTTTATGGTGCTCTTGTTGCGAAAGATCTTCGTTTGCAGGGTTTATTTCTATAATAGTAGCTCCCTTTGATTCAGCATCTTTTACTAATTCACGAAGTCTCTCGAAGTGATTTAAATGAATTATGGATGTATAATCTGGATTATTTTTTATCGTTGGGTAATTTTCACTAACATGGGATTTTGCATGATCAACAAATTCATCTGTTTGCCCCTCAGGGACCATTACATAATCAGGTGATATGCAAATTTGCCCTCCATTTAAGAGCTTTCCCATCATTATCTTATCAACACTTTTTTTCATTTTGGCATTTGGACCAACTATTACTGGTGACTTACCACCTAATTCAAGAGTAAGCGGTACTAAATTTGATGCTGCCTCAGATGCAACTTTTTTAGCTACATTTGTTGATCCAGTGAAAAGCAGATGATCAAATGGTAATCCTGCAAAATCTTGCGAGGTTTGAGGACCTCCATTTACTATAACAACTTCTTCATCACTAAAAAATTTATTAATTAGTTCTTCAGTTAATTCAGAAGTTGCTGGAACGAACTCGGAGAGCTTCATCATTGCATTATTTCCAGCTGCAAATATTTCTATTAAAGGCGCAATACTTAGAGTTAGTGGGAAGTTCCAAGGAGAAATCACACCAACTACTCCATAAGGCTGGAATTGAACATAAGCTTTTGCGCCAAGTAATCCTAATGGGAAGTTAGGTTTTCGCTTATCAGGCTTAACCCATCTTTTAATATTTTTTAAGGCGTCTTTTGCATTATTAATTACAGGCATTGTGTCAGCCATTAAGCTTAACTGTTCATGTCGTGTGCCAAAATCAGATCTTAACGCGTCGTGAAAAGCATCTATATTTTCCTCAACTAAAG
>CACMAQ010000009.1:0-29917 GCA_902611715.1 uncultured Pelagibacteraceae bacterium
AATTACCATTAGGCATTAGAAAGAGAATGGCTCTAGCAAGAGGAATGGTAAATAACGGAAAGACAGTATATTTAGATGAACCGACTGAGGGATTAGATAGTGATGGAAAAAAATCAGTGCACAATATCATTAAAAATTTTAAGAAAGAGAAAAAGAGTTTAGTTATTGCCACTAATGATCAAGAAATCATTGATATATCTGATATATTAGTTGATCTAAATTCAAAACCAAAACCATTAGTTGTGAAACAAAAGAAATGACAGAAAAGTACTCAAATCTCAATACAAAGTATCAAAAAACCACAAATTTACTTTTTTACTGCTTTTCGGTATTCGCTTTTATTCTAATTGTATGGTCTTTTATTTTTCAAATTGACATTGTAAGCAATGCTGAAGGTCAAGTCATTCCTGTAGGAGAAGTGAAAACTATACAACATTTGGAGGGAGGGATTATTGAAAAAATATTGGTAAAAGAGAGTGAATATGTGGAAACAGGACAACCGCTCGTTGTTCTTGCTGCAACTGCTAGTGAAGTAGATGTTGAGGAACTCCAAGTAAGAATGGACACTCAAATAATTAAATCAATAAGACTTGAAGCGGAGATCAATGATTTTGAGGTTCCAATTTTTCCAGACTCATTATCTACAAAAAGGGAAAAAATAATTAATAAATCAATGGAATTATTCCTAAGCAGACAAAAAACTTTTGAAGGAACACTAAAAGAATTTGATACCTTAGTCACAAAAGCGCAAACAGATGTAGATATCCTATTAAGACAGGCTGAGATGAGTCAACAATTAATGGAAGAGCAAGTAACATCAGAGTTTGCTCATTTAAATATTCTTAAAGAATTGAATAATGCAAAAGGAATTTTAGAAGAAACAATAGAAAAAAGGGAGAATTTTAAAAACCAGTTTGTTGAAGAATCAAGAAATGAATTACAAATAGCACAGCGAGAACTTTCTCAGTCAGATGAAACAATGAAAAAGTTAAAAGATAGTCTTAATAGAACAACTATTACTGCACCAGTTGATGGTGTTGTAAAAAATTTATTTTTCGTAACAGAGGGTGGAGTAATAAAGCCTGGTGGCTCAATATTAGATTTGGTACCCACAAAAGATAGCCTTATTGTTGAGGCAAGACTTCCTAACAGTGATATTGGATTTGTAAAAGTAAATCAAGAAGCTGTGGTGAAACTATCTTCAGCTGACTCTGTAAATTTTGGCCAAATTAATGGTAAGGTCATACAGATTAGCCCTGACACAGAGCAAGATGAGAATGATAAACGAATTGTATTTTATAAAATACTTGTTGAAACTGAACAAAGCTATTTTCAGAGCAAGAACAGAGTTTACCAGCTTGTTCCTGGAGTAAAAGTGGTTGCCAGTATCCAGATTGGCCAAAGGACGGTTGCTAACTATTTGTTATCACCATTTATGGGGACTATGGATGAAACTTTCCAAGAAAGATAGTAAAATTAAGACTTATTTAAATTATACTAATATTGTAATATTAAATATGAAAAATTTTACTTCCGCGCTCGCTCTGATATTTATTTTTGCAGCATCAACCGTTACGATTGCGAGTGATACCATAGAACGAATTATTGAAAATAAGATCTCTTCTGGATTAACAAGCGTTGGTAATAAAATAGCTGAAATTATTCCTGGAGAAGGTGATACAGAAGTTACTATTTCAGAACAAGACAATTATGATATTAAATTTTCAATTCTAGCAGTACGCCCTATATTTAAAAATCCATATAAAGGACTCGAAAGTGAACATTTATATTTTACTCAGCTTCGTTTAAGCAGTCATGAGCCGTTTGCAAATGGGGATGAAAGAACATTATTGAATGCAGGTGTTGGCTTTAGAACATTAGTAAATAATAATAATGCTATATTAGGTGCAAATTTATTCCATGACTATGAATTTGATGAAGGGCATCAAAGAGGAAGCATAGGAATTGAATATCTTGCCAATAATTTTCAGCTATATGCAAATATTTATGACAGATTGTCTGATAAGGTTAGTTACACAGCAGGTTCAGGAGCCGTTACAGAAGAAGTTGTTAATGGATTTGATTATTCTGTCGTTGGTTCACTTCCATACCTTCCTTGGGCCAAAGTAATTTATAATGGTTACAGTTGGGACAGAACTGGCGCTGACTTAGATGGTAATAGAATTTCTCTAGAAGCAACCATCATTAGTGGACTACAGTTTGAATATGGCAAGAATGACATTGATAATAGCTCAGATGATGAAGACTTTTACAAAATTACATTTAAATGGCCTCAAAACCATTTAATACCTACCTTAGTAACTCACGGTATCACAAGTTATGCTTTTCCAACATATAACATGAAAGATGAAATGCTTCACAAAGTTAGGAGAACAAACAATATTATAACTGAACAATCATCTGATAGTGGTGGATTTTTCATAGTAAGAGGCACATAATGAATATTAATAAAAATTTCTTTCTTTCCTTAATTGGTGTTTTATCTCTAACAATGTTTTCTCAAATAAATGCTTATTCAAACAACAACGTTAATGGAAAGTGGACATTGGGAGCATATGCAACACCATCTGTGTTCAAAGTTAAGCCCATATCAATGAAACTATGTGAAAGCTTCGATGTTACAACCGGTCTTTGTAATGGATCAAATGACGTTGAATTTAGTCCTAATGTAGCAACTGATAATGGCAGATGCGATTTAGCAGGTGTAGCACCTGGCGCTGTCGCATGCAGCGCAACGGGGGCAAGCAATATTCCCAAAAATGTTACATTTAATTTTATGAGAGTTGTAATTTCAAGAACGATGTGGCTAACGGGGACTGTAACCCCTCTAGATGCAAACGGAAGCACTATTGATTGGGGCAGTGGAGGCGAATATGACGGAAACCTTGAATCATGCGTCACTAGCAGTGAATTAACTAATACAAATGGCAGTTCAGCTCCGGTAGGTGTTGGTGTTTCAAGTGGTTCACAAACCCCAACGGAGCAGGCAATGTTCTTCTTAAACGGACCGGGAAACGATACATTTCAAGGTAATGCAAACTCAGACTCGTGGGCAGAATCAAGGGGAAATAGTCTCGAAGATCCAGCTGCAACACCTGATTTTAATGCAGCATGCGGTTCCAATGATTTCAGCTCATTTGCTAACTTATATTGGGCGGATGTAACACCTCTAGATAATGCAGGATATACTAAAACCACAAGCTCATTTTGTGGAAATTATAGTTATTACAATGACTATTCTTCAACTTGGCTAAATTTCGATACTGGAGTGGAAGAAGTGAGACAGCAAATATGGCAAGGAGGCTTGGAAGCATCAGACGAAGGTCTTGTTATGATTTACAAGTTATCAGAGCCTTTTACTAGAACTTTAGATAGAACTCCGACTTTAAGAATGGCTTTTGACGTAACCAATTCACTAAGAGCCCAATTTTCTCAATATGTTGCTGATGAAGATCCAGCCCCAGGAACTGAATTTTGTACATTGGATGTAGGCAGACCTTCAGTTAGTATTTCAGTAACTGAATAGTAATAATTATATTATTCTATTAATTATTAAAAAGTTGTAATCTAAATAATATGAAAATTCTTATATGTGGACTTCCTGGCTCTGGTAAAACCTGGCTGGCAGAAAGACTTGTACAAAATATAGATAATTGTGCCTGGTATAATGCAGATATTGTAAGAACTGCATCAAATGATTGGGATTTTTCAAGAGAGGGTAGGTCTAGGCAGGCAATGCGAATGAAAACTTTTGCTGACTTTGAAAAAAATAATGGAAGATGTGTAATATGTGATTTTGTGGCTCCAACAAAAGCTGCAAGAGAGTCTTTTGGTGCAGATTATTTAATTTGGCTTAATACAATTAAGGAAGGAAGAGTTGTAGACAATAAAAAAAAAGAATTAAAGACCACCAAGGACCTTCCATTTGAAGTTGAGACACTTGAGAGTTCTCAAGCTTTTAAAGATACAACCAATATGTTTGAAGCACCTAATAATGCAAATAAAATTATTACAAGTTTCATGGATGATCAGGAAATAGCTGATTTGGCTAATGAAATAACTAATGTTTGATTGGAAAAAGCCAACTTCTCAGATGCTTGGTCGATGGCAACCCTGGCATAAAGGACATACTGAATTATTTAAAAAAGCTCTAAATTTGTCAGGTCAAGTATGTATTATGTTTAGGGATGTTTCAGGGGTCGATGCTGGAGTTGAGGGTCAATCAGATAACCCTTTTGAGTTTGAGGAAGTAAAACAACGTATCATTGATAGTCTTGAATTAGAGGGTTTTAAGAACGAGAGAGAATTTATTGTTATAAAGGTGCCAAATATAACAGACATTTCATATGGCAGGGGAGTAGGTTATACATTTACAGAGCATGACCTGGGCGAGGAAATTCATAAAATTTCGGCTACAAAAATTCGAAAAAACATGAGAGATAACGACGAACTAAATTAAAATATTGTTGCTCCAAATATTTTTATTTCTCCGTCTTCTGCCCCTAAGACTAACCTTCCAAGATAGTCGCCATCTGAAATAGCACTTTTTTGTTTGAACAGAACCGTAATATGCCCGTCTCTTCTAATGCATCCTAAAAACTCATTTTCTTTCTTTAAGTTTGTTATAACCTCGTTGTTTGCCCATTGTTTCGCGAGCTCAATTTCATTTGCACCAAAAAGCATTCTTGCAGAAAAATCTTTTGTAAATCCAAAGTAATCTTGAGAATTTGAGCATACGATTAAGTTATCCCATAGGGGGGAAGCAATTTCTAAAATTTCTTCATCGGATTTCTCTAGAAGATTCATTTAGTCTACAAGATTATGCATAGGAGCTTTATTCATATTGAATTCACCTGATTCCCTGTCTCTTTGTGAAACTGTCAAACAGTGCCAATTTGCATCATCAATTTTCATATGATCACCACGATAATAATAGCCAGGCCAACGTGTTTCTTCCCTAAACAATGTATGACTCGTCACACACAGTGAAGTAGTTACCCTGTGCCTTAATTCCCAAGCTCTCATGAGCTGGTGGTAATCTTCTGCAGCTACATGCTCTAAATCCTCTTCAAGCATCTTTAGAAGATTAGTCCCGATTTTTAGCAAATTATCATTTGTCATATATGCAACTCCTACACCGCCTACGTATTCATCCATGATTTTTTGTAAACGTTGGAGCCCTTGAATTGGAAGAATATAGCTTGGCGATACTGTGCCGGCAGTAATTTCGTTTCTCCCTACTTTATAATTTTCAAGCGGTTTGTATATTACCTCTTTTAAATCTTCGTATTGTTTGTCCGTAACTTTAATTTCTTCATTCTGCATATCATTTACGTATTTCACAGCAGCTTTTGCGGCAAGACGTCCCTCAGTAAATGAACCTGAGGAAAACTTATGCGCACTTCCACCAACTGTGTCACCTGCACCAAACAATCCATTAACACTTGTCATCCTGTTGTATCCCCAGAAATAGTCACTTGGCGAGATATCTTCTGGACCACTTACCCAAGCTCCAGAACAAGTAGCGTGTGAGCCCATTACATATGGTTCAGATGTAGTGAGTTCAGGATTAGTATATTTTGGATCAATGTTCTGAGATGCCCATACAACGGCTTGACCAACTGTCATTCCTAGAAAATTTTCCCAACCGATTGTTTCCATGTGAGGATCTTGAAATGCCTCTTTGGTAACCATATGAATAGGGCCACGGCCAGCTTTTACCTCTTCAATAAACGCATGGTTTCTGAGACATGTTGGTACAGGTACATGATCAATATATTCGCCTACAAGTTTTTTTGTTTCCTCATACCATTTTTTCTCGTAATTCTCACCATTACCGTTCTCTGTGTAGGTTTTAAGGTGCAAAAAATAGGCTCCTACAGGTCCGTATCCATCCTTAAATCTAGTCAAGACAATTCTATTTTCCATTTGTGTCATCTTAGCCCCAGCCATAATTGGAAGGGCATAGGCAGATCCATTGCTCCACGGTGCGTACCAAGTCCGCCCCATTCCTTCACCAACTGCTCTAGGCTTGAAAATGTGTGAAGCGCCTCCAGCGGCAACAATAACCGCTTTAGCTTTAAAGACGTGGTAATTGCCTGTTCGCATATTGAAACCAACAGCACCACCCACACGATCAGTTTTTCCCTCATCCATTAAAAGATGAGTAATCATTATTCTATTATAAATCTTGTCTGCAGATTTTTTAGCAGCCTCAGCAACAATAGGTTTATAGCTTTCCCCGTGGATCATTATTTGCCATTTACCTTCTCTTTGGTACCGGCCAGTTTCTTTGTCTCGCATTATTGGTAGTCCCCATTCATCGAACATATGCACGGTTGAATCGACGTGTCTTGCAATATCGTAAGTAAGATCCTCTCTCACTAAACCCATAAGGTCATTTCTAGCATATCTAACATGATCTTCTGGTTGATTTTCATCCCATTGCATTCCCATGTAACAGTTTATCGCATAAAGTCCTTGAGCTACTGCTCCACTTCGATCAATATTTGCTTTTTCAACGCAAACGATTTTTAAATCTCTGCCCCAATGCCTTGCTTCAAAGGTAGCGCCAGTTCCAGCCATTCCACCACCGACGATGAGAATATCACAATCCTCATGAATTGTTTTAACTGAAGCCATCTATTTAGTTGATTCCTTTTTGATTATCTTTCTTTAGACTTGGAAGCCCTGTTTCAATATTAAGTCCATTAGGCTCTGAGTATAGTAACTGTGAATTTATTTCTTCATTTGTTGGAGGAGTTTCATCGGCAAGTTTTGGAATATGTTTACCCCAAGGTTTAGTTGTAATAGGTGAAACAAAATTTTTCTCGTGACCATTTCTAAATTTAATTCTCCAAGATATAGTACCTTTTTCCTCTTCACGAAGAACTCTTACTTTATGATGCATTGGAGCAAAATCTGCATAACCTCTTGCATCAATAGCGTTTTGAGGGCAGGCTTTTACGCATGAATAACATTCCCAGCACATATTAGGTTCTATATTCACTGCACGTCTTGTTTCTTTATCTATATGCATGATGTCTGATGGACATATATCCACGCAATGACCACAACCATCGCATCTTGTCATGTATACAAATGTTGACATATATACTCCTCTTCTCGTTTCCTAGTTAATCAGTTTTTATTAGTAATGCCTAGGCGATTCTCTTTTAATTCCAAGCCCAAATTGCCTTGGTGCGTCAGCTGGGGGAGGCAAGTCGTCTCTATACCCGTCAGCCTCTGACAAATTCTTTTGAATAGCTGCACCGGGTTTGTAAAACATGTGAGCAAATTTCGACCAATAAACACCACCAAATAATACTATATTAGATAAGCCAAAGAGCACTAAAAACAAGATATCTAGTATTGGAATACCTGACGACTGGGTAAACGACCAAGCTAGACCAAATGTTGCTGCAGCTAAAAGCGATAATACAAAAAGATCTGCTCTTATTATTCTATTCCATGGATTTGCCTCAGCAGAGACATCTACTCTTAAGAAAAACCAAAACCAATAACCTCCTAGACAAGTCATTATAGCCCCAACATGCCATAACAATGATAGTTGATAGGGAGCGACTGAGTTAGTATATCCAAATATTAGAATAATAGAAGCAACCCAAAATAATATCGAACCATACATACCTAAAAGATGAGCAGCTCTTCTTTGTCCTCGACCTAACTCCGAAGTTGTTAAAATATCACTAGCAATTGTCTTACTTATAATTTTTGCCTTTTGAGAACCGCTTAATTCATTTGTTGCAGACGCTTTTGCTCTTTTAAAATTAATGAAAAAATACTTTGCGTTTTTCTTATGCGCCATATCCACTAAAGTGCCTATTAAAACCATCAGAATCATTACAACAACAAAGCCTTGTAATGCAATAGCTGGCACAAAGGTCATTAGTTCTTCAAAAGGATTTATATAAATCATAAGTATCAATAAATTATAACAGAATCCATAAATAATAACTATTATTTATACTTTCAAGGCAAGTGATGAGTATCAAAATGATTATATAAATTTTTCAAATTTGAAACTTTTTGGATGTCTTCTCTTAGATTTTTCGTACCAGAATCAATTGCTTCTGAATTGAATTCGATAATACAGCTACTAAAGCTCTCACGATTTTGTAGTCGGGAATAGTAGTCTCTTAAATTGCTTAATTTTTTTGTGAATAAATCAATCAAATTAACCTCATCAAGTCTGTGTAATAATGTCATCCAAGTTATATCCGCAATACTAAACTTATCCCCGTCAATCCAAACCTTGTTCTCCAAATGCATATCCAATAATGTTAAATGTGATTTAAGATTCTCAAATGCCTTTACAGCAACTCTTTCATGTGGCGAATTCCTCTTAAAAACAGAATAACCTAATATTCGATATAGAGTAAAATTGAGCGCTCTAAACTTTGAAGGATGCTTTATAAAATAATTAAAAAATTTAAAGAAACTAATTTTTCTAAGCATAGAAACAAACAATGGTTGAGTAAGTAATGATATGCAATTACCAGCGTACTCTTTTATCCCACTAACTGGGTCATCTCCAACTAACGAACCTTTTTCATTCCAAAAATCAACTGTTTCACTCTCCCCAAGTTTATTTGGAAAATTTTTCATTAAATATTTTATTTGTTCGTGTGACTCATAAATTGGCTGATTGTTGTGCAATAGAACTGGCACAGTTGCTTTTGGATTAATTTTAAGAAAATCTTTTGATAAATTTTCACAATCTTTTGTCTCTATAATATGTACATGAACTGGAAGGTAATTAATTTTATATTCCTCAAGACATATTCTTACTTTACGAGAGCAAAGTGAGAAGTTGTTATGATAAAGAACCCATTCAGAATTTGAGTCCGATACTGAATATTTTTGTTTGCCGGTAAGATCTGTATTTTTAGGATTCTTTTTCTTCATCCCATACTTTGTTTAGCAATTGACTGGCTGAAACTGCTGTGGGAAAGCCACTATAATAAGCAACATGCAATATCATTTCTTCAATTTTTTCTTTAGTGATGCCTAAATTTTTAGCCCCTCTCAAATGAGATTTTAATTCATTCTCTCTATTAAGTGCTACCAAAACTGTGAGTGTAACCATGCTTCTTTCTTGAAGCGATAACTGCTCAGTTCGCGACCAGATTGTTCCATACAACATATCAATTATTTGCTTTAGCAAATCTTTAGAGACAGGAGTTTCATCATTTTTAAGTAAATCCATCTTCTTAAGGATTTCTAATCCTTTTTTTCTATCTTGATCGTCTAATGGCATTTTTATATTTTACTCTTTAATAACAGTGTTTCAATTAAATTCAATTTTCTCTCTAATATTTAATAATACATCATTTATAATAGTTTCAAGACTATCGCTTTTATTAAATTTAAATAAATCGAAAACATATTTATCAGGTCTTAAGATAACTCCAGAGCAATCAAACTTTTCACAGTAAATTTGTAAATCTTTGTGAGTTTCTTCACACGCAATGTACCCCTCATAGTTTGAAGGGTCGTAATTAGGAGTTATATTTATGATCTTAAAATTATGACTTTTTAATAGTTCAAGATTATCCTCTGAGATATTTATTTTGCCTTCGAAATTATTTAAAATAACACCAAAATTCTTATCCAGTAAATTATCTGTGCTAAGAATCCTTCCATCATGAAGACGAACATTTATCTCATTGAAGTAATATCTCTCGATTGAAACATTCTTAATTTTTGGCATTTTATGAACGCCGGGGCCTAGACGGTTGCCATTTAAAACAGGGAATATATTTTCTTTGCCTCTAAAATAACTTTGTGTTCTTAGCCGTGCATTCCTGATAAATGCCTTAAATTTACTTTTAGCATTAATGACTCCTCCCATTTTTATTGCTCCTCTAGTAATTCGGCCGACATGCGGCCTTCTTTCTGATTGGTAGGTATCTAATATTTTAGGTGAGTATAGTCCCTTTAGTACGCCGTTAATTTTCCATAATATATTTTCAGCATCCCTACATCCAGAATTCATTCCTTGACCCATAAAAGGAGGCATTTGATGTGCAGCGTCACCGAGTAGAAAAATATTTTCATTTTGCCATTTAACAGCATCAGCTGCATGAAATGAGTAAACTGCTGTTCTGCTAAATTCAACTTCATTATCTCCGATCCATTGGTCTATGTATTTTCTGAAAACTTCTTCTTTTTGAATTTCATCAACATTATCACCTGGCATAAAGGCTATTTCAAATCTAAAGCAATCATCAACTCCTTGAATAATTGTTGTTGGTCGTGACGGATTGCAATATTGAATCGCATCAATATCTGAGAAACAGTCAAATTTATTCTTAGTATACCCGTCCACCACCATCCAGGTCTCATCGGCATCTAAACTTTTAAGTTCAATATTGTTTAGCTTTCGAATTGTACTATTAGCTCCATCACACGCCAAAAGATACTTACTGTTTGTTTTGAACTCTTCCCCAGTTTCAATATTTTTGTAGGAACAATTTACAACGCCATCTGATTGATCAACGCTTAAAATTTCATTACCAGTTCTAATCGTATTAGTTTGGTATTTTTTTGCATTCTCTCTATGCGCTTCATCAAATTGAGGCTGGTGAATGAATAGTATTGAATGTTGATAATTATATGTATCAAAACCATCCATCGTAATTTTTAAAATTGATCTTTTGTTAGCATCTTTGTTATCAACACCTCTAATTTTTCTTGTCTTTACTTCAGTTAGAAAGTTGCAATGTGCCATTGCTCGTTGGCATTCAGCATCCCATGTAATTGCTCTGGGCAAGGGAAAGGTTTCTTTTTCTTTATCTAAGATTAAGGCTTTAATGCCATAATGCCCTAGCAAGTTTGCGCAAGTTTCACCCACTGGTCCATAACCGGCTACAATGACATCATATTCAGTATCACTCACGCGACTCAGTATGCAGGTGTATCTTCTGGCTCTTCAATAACTTTATTGTTAATGAATCCCAGTTTTTCAATTTCAATTTTAATTTCGTCACCTGCTTTAAGCCAATTTCTTGTCATCACTGCAGAACCAGCCGGTGTACCGGTTGGTATCAAGTCTCCAGGTTCTAGCGTAAAAGCAGTTGATAAGTATTCAACCAATGTAAAACAGTCAAAAATTAAATCACTTGTCGAAGCTGATTGCCTTAATTCTCCATTTACATATGTTTCAAGCTTTAGGTCATGTGGGTTGCCAACTTCATCACTGGTTACAATATAGGGACCAAATGGACAATGGGTGTCCCATGACTTTCCCATAGTCATTGTCATAGGAGGACCACGCATCTGCCAATCTCTGATTGTAACATCGTTAACGACTGTATAGCCATAAATAACTCCAGCTGCTTTGTCATAAGGTACATGACGACATTTTTTTCCAATAATAAAACCAAGTTCGCCTTCATAATCTAAAAATTCTGAAGCACGCGGCCGATGGACATCATCGTATGGACCGTTAACAGAGCTATTTTGCTTGTTAAATATATTTGGATATTTTTCTTGCGCTTTACCAATTGTTTTTGCGGCTGTTTGCGCAACTTCATCTTGATGTTCTTTATAGTTCAATCCAACCGCAAGAATTTTACTTGGTTTAGCTATAGGAGCTTCTAAATGTACTTTGCTTAACTCAATTTTATTTTCACTATTATCAATAAAGTTTTTTGCAGTATCTAGACCCTGATCTCCGAGAGCGATAAAATCTATCATGTTGTTAGGTAATGAACTATTTGAGAAATCCACTATATGGTCACCACTTATTGCGCCTATGGATGTAGTGCCATTAAATGTAAAAGTAACTAATTTCATAAAACTAAATCAATAAATATCTAAAAGCTGGATTTGTAACAAGTTTAAATAATGTATATTATTTTATCATATATATGAAAAAATCTATATCAAGACGCTCTTTTATTAAAAAGTCTGCAGCCTCAATTGCCTTAGGCGGCCTTGCATCTATTTTACATTTACAAAATGCGCCAGCCTATATTAAGCCTAAGAATTATAATATTTTATTAATATTAAATGATCAGGAGCGGGCATGGCCTTATATTCCAAAAAGCATTGATTTGCCAGCGCGCAGGTACTTGGAGAATGTCTCAACCTATTTCAATAGATCCTATACCTCAACACCAATATGTTCACCGGCACGTAGCTCTGTTTATACAGGACAGCATGTTCAATTTACTGGTGTATGGGATAATACGGTAACACCTTGGGTTCCAGGTTTATACGATAATGTGAATACAATAGGCCATCTTTTAAAAAATCAAGACTACGAAACAGGTTATTTTGGCAAATGGCACTTAACAAATATTACTGAAAGTAACGTAAATGAAAACGCTCTCGGATATGAAGGTATGAAAAAAATGTTTTCAAAATATGGTTTTGATAATTCAGATCAACCAGGCGAGCGTGATTTAGGACAGGGTGGTTTTAAATTTGATGGTTTGACTGCAGAGTCTGCATCAAATTTCATCAGAGATAAAAAAGGAAATGATAAGCCTTGGTCTGTATTTGTAAATTTTGTTAATCCTCACGATATAATGTTTTTCAGAGCATCTTCTGAAATATTGGGTACAGGATTTGTCGGTGAAAATCAAAAATTTGCACCAGATGATCCATTATATAAAAAAGAACACGAATTTGATTTTCCTAAAAATTTTGGTCCAAGATTAATAGGCACAGATGACTTTGGAACTGAAATCATGAATACAGTATATGGTGAAATCTCATACGATCGACCAGATCTATGGAGAAATTTTTGTAATTACTATTTCAACTGCTTACGTGACGTTGATAGGCATATGATGAAACTTATTCATTCTCTTGAGGAGACTGGTCAAATGAATAATACAATCATCTTTATGATCTCTGATCATGGAGAAATGCTTGGACAACAGGGGTCGCGTGGAAAAATAGTTTCTTGGGAAGAATCTATCAGAGTTCCTACTCTTGTTTATCACCCAGATTTGAAAGATAAAAAATTGTGTAACTCGGTCATATCAAATATTGATATTGTACCGACATTATTAGAATTTACTGGTCTTAGTAAATCTGAACTTAGAGATAAGCACCCTGAATTAAAAGGTAACAGCTATGCGGAGTTGGTTGAAAATGTCAACTATGACAACATACGCGATAAAGAAGGCCATCTAATTCATGGTGTTCAAATTATACCATCGGTTTTTGAGGTCGCTGAAAAATTTCGACTTACTGGACTTGCTGAAGGTTTTTATGAAAAAACGAAAGCATTTATGACTAGGGGTAATTTTTTGCCAGATTTTGCGCCACCTCTTAATTACAAAGGTGTTGTGGACAAAAAGTATAAATTTTTAAGATTTTTCTCACCTCGTCAAAATAACATACCGTCAAACTTTGATGAATTGACTAAATACAATTCAGACTATCAATTATATGATTTAGAAAAAGATCCATTTGAAATGAATGATTTGGCAAAAGATGAAAATAATAGAAAATTACTAATGTCTATGAATGATAAATGCAATAGACTTGCAGATAAAGAAATTGGTTTAGAAAATCATGTCATTCACTTACCTGGCCCCGATTGGTTCTGGACTGCTTAATATATGAAAGATAATGTAATATTAAATTTTGATTTATATAAAAAATATAAATCAGAACATGCCCCAGACAGTTTTCATCATGTTGCTTTTAAAACTCAAAATTATGATGCAATGGTCAAATTTTATGAAAAACTTTTTGGTTGTAAGCCAATGTACAAAAGCAATGATATTGCTTTTTTGGCTTTTGATGAGGAGCATCATCGAATTGCAATTGCGAATACTGAGCCAGGAGTAAAGAAATTAGGATTTATTCCAAAGATTATATTAGCTTTGAGAAATTGGCTTAATAAAAATATTCCAACAACTATTGGATTAGACCATATTTCTTATTGCCTTAACCCAATAGATAAGTGGTTTGATTTTTATCATAGGGCAAAGGATAGAGGTCTTGAGCCTTACTGGACAATCAACCATGGATGGATAACGGGTATGTATTATAAAGACCCAGACGGTAATCTTGTAGAATTATTTTTTGAGCATTGGACAAATGATGAAGAATATAAAAATGAAATTTCTGCTAGAGGTTTTCCTGAAGAGCCAGTAGGCACGAACATGGATATCGATATACTCTATCAAATGTATAAAAATGGTGAATCACTACAAAATCTTACAAAAAAAGGAAACACGGTGCCTGAGGGTAAGAAGCCGGTTGCAGGAATTCAGGCTGCTATTAATATGCGTAAAAAATTTAAATAAACATATGGATCTTTATGATCAAAATCTTACGCCAAGAATTGTATTTACCATCATAACAGTTGTATTAACAATTGGACCCACTATTGCCGATTTTAATAAAACACACGCAACTCATCCTGATTGGACAGGACACGCTCGCTTTCATGTGGTTTGGCAAGTCTTAGGTTTTTATCCGATAATGATATTAAATTTAATTGTTCTATGGATCAATATTTCAAACTTTTACTATCCATATCAGTTATTTTTTTGGCTTTTCTGGTATGTTGGCTTTGTGGGTTCTTTTTTGATCACATTACTAAGCATACCATTATTTAAAGGCAAACTGTCTGACCCTGGAGGAAGAACACCTTTTTTGTATACATTTGGAAGGAAATTTAAATTTTTACCTGGTAAGGATAAACACTTACCCTTCAAGATAAATGGAGAAGTGAAGACCTACAAAGTAGATGAAAACTTGCACAATTTAGTTTTACCTTCAATAATTGTCATTATAACTTCTATTTATTTCATAGTTCTATAAAAGAGCATATTCATGATTGAATATTTTTTTCCATTATTATTGCTATGCGTCATTCAATCTGGCACTCCAGGCCCAAACAATATCATGCTTACAGCTTCAGGAAAAAACTTTGGTTATGTAAAAACAATTCCTCATATGACAGGTGTTGTCTTTGGGTTTTTAACTTTATTAATTGTGATGGGATTGGGATTAATATCTATTTTTACGAGCTACCCAATAGCACAAACCATTTTGCAAATACTAGGCTCGCTATATTTACTGTACTTGTCTTATAGAATTTATTTTACTTATAGTTCTGATAATGACGATCGATCAAAGCCAATAACATTTATAGAGTCATCTCTTTTTCAATATGTAAATCCAAAGGGTGTTATGATGGCAATAACGACTATTTCTATTTATACGGACTATAAAAACTTTGAGTTTATAGACAGTTTTCTTGAAGGAATGGTTTTTGTACTTTTGGGATTTACCATATCTAATACTTTTTCAGTTCTCACGTGGACATCAGTCGGAGTTTTTCTAAATAATTTCATAAAGTCGAAGGCTGCAATTAGAAATTTTAATGGCTTAATGGCAACTTTACTTGTTTTAACAGTTATATGGATTAATTATGAGTTCTATGGATCTTAATAGAAAATTAATAACTTATTTAGTTTTAGGACACTGCTTTATCATCGCTATATCAAATTATTTAGTGCAATTCCCGATAAATATATATGGTTTGGATTATACAATCGGTACATTCACTTTCCCAATTATTGTATTGGCAACAGATTTAACTGTACGACTTTCAAGTGCAAGAAATGCACGTAAAGTTATTGGCTTTGCATTCATTCCTGCTTTCATAATTTCATATATTTTTGCTGACTTTAGAATAGCTATCGCATCTGTTTTAGCTTATTCAATTGGGCAGTTACTTGATGTGTTTGTATTCTCAAAAGTAAGGGACAGAGTAGGTGATGATGGATTAAATTTGAGTTCTTATTGGTATCTTGCGCCTGTTGTAAGTACCTTTTTTGCTCAACTAATTGATACATATCTATTTTATGGTGTAGCATTCTATAATTCAACAGATGACTTCATGCGCGATAATTGGGATCTAATAGCATTTAATGATTTCATTCTAAAGTTAGTGGTTTGCTATCTAGCATTTTTACCAATTTATGTTTTAATTCTTAATAGAACTTTTAATTATATAAGAACACGCACTTAGAAAAATGATATTTAATTCTATTACACCTGAAGCTTTTGATCATAAAAATATCCCAAAAGACATTCATGAAATGAATGATCATATAAAAAACTTGTTAGTCAACGCACCTCCATCACATGAAATACCATTTGATGTCTTGCAGGAAATAAGAAGACAAGGCGGTGGTTTACTCGCTTTTCAACCATACTCTGATCGTGCCGAAAATAGACAAGTGGGTGATGGTGATCAGGAAGTAACCATACGAATATTTAATCATGATAGTCCTGATTTTATCTATATGCATATTCACGGTGGTGGTCATTGTATCGGTGCTGCAGATATGCAAGACCAATCTTTAGAAAAAGTCTCAAAAGAGCTAAATTGCGTTGTTGTAAGTGTAGAGTATCGTCTTGCGCCAACAAATCCTTATCCAGCTGCTCCAGATGACTGTGAAATAGCGGCGACTTGGTTGATAGAAAATTCAAAAAAGGAATTCAATACTGAAAAGATTATAATTGGCGGCGAGTCGGCTGGCGCAAACTTATCAGCTGTTACATTGTTGAGATTGAAGAGTAAAGGGTTGCTAGCTAATATTAAAGGAGCAAACCTTATTTATGGGTCTTATGATGCTCGTCTAACGCCAAGTGCGATCAGACAAGAAAGTTCTGATGAGAATTTTTTATTATCATACGCAATGATTAGAAAATTTAGAGACTCATATTTTCAGGGAGATGTAGATAAAAGTTTACCAGACGTTTCTCCTATACAAGGTGATTTAAGTGGAATGCCCCCAGCACTATTTACAGTCGGAACAAGAGATTTATTGCTTGATGACTCATTATTTATGTTTGGTCGATGGCTAAGTTATGGTTCTAATGCTGAGATTATAATTGTACCTGGAGCAGATCATGCTTTTAATGCATTTCCATCAGAAACAACTACCTTGGTTGAAAATAAGATAAACGAGTTTTTGCAATCAGTTCTCTAAATTACTGAGATATTTTTCAGCTACACGTTGCCCTAAGTTGTAATCAGCTTTTAAAATATCAATATTTTTAGAATCTCTTTTTGATTTAAGTCTTGTAGGTGGACATAATTGGATTACTTCACAATCTGAAGGAGGGTTATGTATGAAATCTAAAGCAGTGTTGTAAGTTTTGTCATGCTTAAGCAGAGCTTTTCTAAGTTCAGGATATTCTTTAGAAAAAAATGCTCCAATATAATTTTCAAGTTTTAGTTTTCTCTTAAATTTTTCTTCATAAGTTCTAATAACTATGATGCGTTTGGCGCCGAGCTCATAAGCCTTTCTGACAGGCAGAGGATCAGCTACGCCGCCATCAAATTTACGACGTCCGTCTATCATGCTGGGCGTTCTTACTAGTACAGGCAAAGTTCCAGACGCTATCATTTTAGGCATCCATTCATCGTCTCCAAATTCATGATATTCAGCTTGAGCGCTAAGAGCATCAGTCACAACCGCAATGTATTTTTTGCCTTCAACAGTTTTTCTAATTTTTTCCATATTAGGCCTAAACATTTTCTCACCGTCTTCGTACATCTTATGAAATTTGATTATGTCACCACCTGTGAAGATATTCTTATAATTTAGGTAATCTCCTCGCGCAGCATAGAGCATCTTTTCTAAATTATTATCAGTTTCTCTAATGAGGTACCAGCAGAGAACAGCAACACCATTTGATACTCCAATATAAATATCGAATGGATCGTAATCCCTTTTTATAAATGTATCAGTGATTCCAAAAGAAAATACTCCTCTTTGTCCACCACCTTCAACAATTAGAGCTGTTTTTTTATTTTCCATGATACAATAAATTAGTAAGGATATATAAGAAATCAAATGTGTTCGATAGTAATTTTAAAACAAAGTGACTCTGAGTGGCCTATTATAATTGGTGCCAATCGTGATGAAATGAGCAATCGAGACGCATTGCCACCTGGTCGTCATTGGGACGACAGACCACATATTTTTGCAGGCAAGGACATGACGGCAGGCGGTACCTGGATAGGAATTAATGACTTTGGTGTCGTCGCTGCAATTATGAATAGAATGAACAGCCTTGGACCTATGGACAATAAAAGAAGTAGAGGTGAATTGGTTCTTGATGCACTTGATCATGCAGATGCATCTGAAGCATTAAATGCAATAATTGAAATCGAAAAAGACTCATACAGAGGTTTTAATATGTTCATTGCGGATAATTTAAATGCATATTGGATCAAGTCAGATGAAAAAAATTCTGTAATTGAATATTTCAATATACCTGATGGCTTATCAATTATAACAGCTTATGATCGAAATGATTTAAATTCTAAGCGTATAAAAACTTATTTATCAAAATTTGTTTTATCGGTCGATCCAAAACCAGGCAGAGATGAATGGCAGGACTGGGAAATGCTATTAGGCAGCACATATTCTGATAACAATGATCCTTTGTCAGCAATGTGTGTGAAAACAGACATGGGTTTTCAAACTGTATCTTCAACACTCATCGCTCTACCAAGTTTTCAACCCAAGACGGGATCGGCAAAGCCTGTCTACAAATTTGCTAATGGCTCGCCAGACTCAGCAAGTTTTATGGAAATGGACATTTAAGTTCTGTATTTGCCCTTTAAATTATTGATTTCTATATACTATTTTTCTTAGAAATAACTAAACAAGCTCATATTTAGTATTGTTAGATGATTATGAATTATTATAATCTTCAAACTTATTAATAATTGGAGCTTTTAAATGACTGATTGCTATATTTACGACACAGTAAGAACCCCTCGTGGTAAGGGTAAAAAAAATGGAACCCTTCATGAGGTAACTGCACTGGAACTTGCAACTCAAGTTTTAAATAATATTAAAGATAGAACAAAAATTGATACAGCAGATGTTGATGATGTTGTACTAGGATGTGTTGCGCCAGTTGCTGAACAAGGTGCCTGTATTGCAAGAACAGCAGTGTTAAATGCCGACTATGATCAATCAGTTTCAGGTGTTCAGATCAATAGATTTTGTGCATCTGGTTTAGAAGCTACTAATATGGCAGCTGCACAAGTAATGTCTGGACAGTCACAAATGTCCATTGGCGGCGGTGTTGAGTCGATGTCTAGGGTTCCAATGGGCTCGGATGGTGGTGCAATGGTTGCTGACCCTTCAGTTGCCATAAAAAATTACTTTGTTCCACAAGGTATTAGTGCAGATTTAATTGCTACCAAATATGGTTTCTCAAGAGATGATGTAGATAGCTATGCTGTTGAAAGTCAGAAGAGGGCAAAAAAAGCTTGGGATGAAAAAAGATTTTCAAAATCAATAACACCCGTGAAAGATATCAATGGCTTAACAGTGCTCGACCATGATGAACATATGAGACCTGATGCTACAATGCAATCACTTGGTTCTTTGGATCCCTCTTTTGCAATGATGGGTGAAATGGCAGGTTTTGATGCAACTATTCAACAACGATACCCTGAAGTTGAAGCCGTCAATCATGTACACACTGCTGGCAATTCGTCAGGAATAGTTGACGGAGCAGCTGGAATACTGCTTGGAAATAAAGAGATGGGTGACAAATATGGTTTGAAGGCTCGTGCTAAAATCAAAGGTTTTGCTTCAACAGGTTCTGAGCCAAGTATCATGCTTACTGGTCCTGGTTATGTTTCTGATAAACTACTAAATAACTTAGGCATGAGCAAAAGTGACATTGACTTATGGGAGCTTAACGAAGCATTTGCAGTTGTTGTACTAAGATATATGGAACATATGGGGATTGACCACTCAGACATAAATGTAAATGGGGGCGCAATTGCTATGGGGCATCCATTAGGTGCAACTGGGGCTATGATTTTAGGAACTGTACTTGATGAGTTAGAGAGAAGCAATAAGTCTACTGCTCTTGCTACACTTTGTGTTGGTGGTGGTATGGGGACTGCAACCGTAATCGAGCGCGTTTAATAACTTAAAATTTTAGGACAATAATCATGACTGATGTAACTTATGAAATAGATAGCGACGGTGTTGCCGTTGTAACGTGGGATTTAGAAAATCGTTCAATGAACGTTTTAAATTTTCAGTCTCTTGGTGAATATAGATCAATTATTGAGAAATTAATCTCAGATGAGTCAGTTAAAGGCATTGTTCTCAGAAGCGCAAAAGATGCATTCATAGCTGGCGCAGATTTAACTTCATCTGAGGTTTTTGGTTTTGATAGCGTTCAAGAAGATAAAGTGAAAGCTGCAGAAAAAATTTATAATGGCAACATGGACATGCAGTTATTGTTTAGAAGCATGGAAACATCTGGAAAGCCATTCGTGGCTGCGATAAACGGTCATGCTTTAGGCGGTGGGTTTGAGATATGTCTCGCCTGTCACTATCGTGTGGCGATAGATAATGATAAAATTCAGATTGGACAACCTGAAGCAAAAGTTGGTTTGATACCTGGTGCAGGAGGAACTCAAAGAGTTCCTAGACTTGCCGGTGTAACGCAAGAGATTATGGGCTTTCTATTAGCAGGTACTCCGTTTACTCCAAAAAAAGCTCTAAATGCTGGCCTTATTAACGAAGTCACAGATGCAGATAACTTAATTAATGCAGCAAAAAAATATATTGTGGATGGTGGAAAACCAGTTCAACCATGGGACGAAAAAGGTTTTAGGTTTCCAGGGGGTCTTCCTTATACTCCAAAAGGTGCAATGATTTGGGCTGCAGCATCATCTTCATTGAGAAAAAATTCTTATAATAACTATCCTGCACAAACTGCAATCCTCTCTGCTGTTTATGAGGGCGTTCAAGTGCCGATTGATGCGGCGCTGAGAATTGAAGCACGTTATTTTACAAAAGTTGTAATGGATCCTAGATCTCAAAATATGGTTCGAAGCCTATTTGTAAATATGCAAGCTTTAAGTAAGGGAGCTAGAAGACCAAAAGATTTCGACAAATATGATGTTAAAAAGATTGGAATTCTTGGAGCAGGTTTGATGGGTGCTGGGATTGCATATGTTACTGCTAAAGCAGGTATTGAAGTTGTATTAATTGACATGGATCAAGCTGCAGCAGAAAAAGGAAAAGAATATTCCACAAAGATTTTAGATAAGCAATTAAGTAAGAAAAAAACTACTGAAGAAAAAAAAGAAAAGCTATTAAGTCTCATTACACCTACAACTGATTACTCTCTTTTAAAGGGCGCAGATCTTATTGTTGAGGCAGTATTTGAAAATAGGGACATTAAAGCAGATGTAACCGCTAAAGCAGAAGCGCAAATATCAGAAACTGCTGTATTTGGTTCAAATACATCTACTTTGCCAATTACAGGTTTAGCTCAAAATTCAAGCCGGCCTGCAAACTTCATAGGTATACATTATTTTTCACCAGTAGAGAGAATGCCTTTAGTTGAGATTATCATGGGAAAAGAAACTTCTCAGGAAACACTGGCAAAAACTATGGATTACGTTCAAAAAATTAGAAAAACCCCAATAGTTGTAAACGACAGTCGAGGTTTTTACACAAGTCGTGTATTTGGTACATACACCGGTGAGGGTGTTGCAATGTTAACAGAGGGCATAAAACCTGCTCTAATTGAAAATGCTGGTAAGATGACAGGCATGCCAATGGCTCCTCTGGCTCTTTCTGATGCTGTAGCGTTAGATTTAGCATGGAAAGTTACAACTCAAACGAAAAAGGACTTTGAAGCTGAAGGTAAGGAATTTCCAATAACTCCAATGTATTCAATTATGGAAGAAATGGTTGAAAAGCAAGGTAGGTTTGGAAAGAAAAACAATAAAGGTTTTTACGAGTATCCTGAAAATGGAAAAAAATACCTATGGCCTGAACTGTCTAACTTATGCAAAGAAAGTGACGATCAACCTGATGTTGAGGAATTAAAGAAAAGGTTTCTTTATATTCAAGCACTTGAAACAGCTAAATGCTATGAAGAAAACGTGCTAACGGATGTTAGAGATGCGGACATTGGGGCAATACTTGGTTGGGGTATGGCACCTTGGACTGGTGGAACACTATCCTTCATTGATATGGTTGGCGTTAAAAATTTCGTTGCTGAAGCTGATAAACTCGCACAAAAATATGGCGATAGATTTACACCTTGCAAGCTTCTTCGTGATATGGCCGCCAAAAATGAGACTTTTCATAAAAGTGGTAATTCTAGTCAAGCAGCTTAAATAAGATTAATATAAATATCATATTTTTATTGATTTGAAAGGATCTATATGGCAAACACTACACCTACGACTAATTCTCTCGAAAATTACTTTTTACCCTTCACTGCAAATAAGGATTTCAAAAAAGATCCAAGACTTTTGGATAGAGGGGAAGGTGTATATTATTGGAACCATAAAGGTGATACGGTAATTGACGCTTCTTCAGGATTATTTTGTGTACCTTTGGGTCACGGAAGGAAAGAGATTGCAGATGCTGTACACCAGCAATTATTAAAATTAGATTATTCACCAAGCTTCCAGGTTTCTCACTTGCCTGCTTTTGCCTGTGCTGAAAAAGTTGCAAAACTATTACCTGGCGACCTTAATAATGTTTTTTTCACGATATGTGGGTCAACAGCAATAGATTCAGCTATAAAAATTGTTCAAGCATATCAGCATGCAATTGGACAAGCTCATCGAATGAAGTTTGTATCACGTGAAAGAGCTTACCACGGTGTGAATATTGGCGGCACATCTCTAAGTGGTATGATTAAAAACAGAGAAATATTTACTGCTGCAATGCCTGGCGTTATCCATTTAAGACATACTTGGTTAGATGAGAATAAGTTCACAAAAGGTCAACCAGAACATGGTGCACATTTAGCTGATGACCTTCAGAGATTTGTTGATATGTATGGTCCAGAGTCAATTGCTGCATGCTTTGTAGAGCCTATCGCAGGATCAACGGGAACATTAATTCCACCTAAGGGATACTTAGAAAAGTTAAGAGCAACATGTGATAAGTATGGCATCGTATTAATTTTTGATGAAGTTATTACAGGATTTGGAAGAACAGGAAAGTCTTTTGGTTCAGTAAAATATAATGTTCAACCAGATATGATAACTATGGCTAAAGCCATTACGAATGGTTCTCAGCCAATGGGTGCAGTTGGGGTTTCCGACAAAATTTATAACGCAATTGTTGACAATGGCCCTGAACACGGAGTTGAGTTCTTTCATGGGTACACATACTCAGGTCACCCTGCATGTGTTGCAGCTTCATTAGCTACATTAGATATTTATGAAAAAGAAGATATTTTTGCAAGAGCTGAAAAGATGTCACCTTATTTTTTAGATGCTGTTTTTGATGCGTTTAAAGATGTTCCGGCTGTAACAGATGTTCGGGGAGATGGAATGATGGCTGCCATTGATCTTGCAGTTGATAAAGCTCCAGGTGTACGTGGATATGATGCTCAAAAGAAAACTTTTGCGAATGGAGTTCACATTAAATTTACTGGCGATAGTGGTATAATTGCACCTGCTTTGATTGCCGAAGAAAAGCATATTGACGAAATGGTACAAAAAATAAAAGAAGTAGTTGTTAAATATTAATAGAAAAGTTTCAAATATGACTAAAATGACAACAGAAGAAGCTTTTATCAAAGTTTTACAAAAGCATGGCATACAACATGCATTTGGAATTATTGGTTCAGCGTTTATGCCTATATCCGATTTATTTCCCAAAGCTGGTATAACTTTTTGGGATGTAGCTCACGAAACTAACGGAGGCATTGTTGCTGATGGATACACTCGTGCTACAGGAAAAATGTCAATGTGCATTGCTCAGAATGGTCCAGGTATCACAAATTTTGTTACGCCAATCAAAACAGCATACTGGAATCATACTCCTTTACTCTTAGTAACGCCTCAAGCTGCCAACAAAACAATTGGTCAAGGCGGATTTCAAGAAGTTGAGCAGATGGCTTTATTTAAAGATATGGTTTGCTATCAAGAAGAGGTGAGAGATCCTTCCAGAATAGCAGAGGTTTTAAATAGAGTAATATCAAAAGCGTTTAGGGGTTCAGCGCCTGCTCAAATAAATGTACCAAGAGATATGTGGACACAAGTCATTGATATTGAAATACCAACGATTATAAATTTTGAAAGACCAGCTGGAGGGAATGAAGCAATATTAAAAGCATCAGAGTTGCTATCTAATGCAAAATTTCCTGTAATTTTATCTGGTGCTGGCGTTGTATTAGGTGATGCTATTGAAGAATGCAAATTACTTGCTGAAAGACTAGATGCTCCCGTTGCGTGCGGATATCAACATAATGATAGTTTTCCAGGCAATCATCGTTTAGCTGTTGGACCCTTAGGTTATAATGGATCAAAAGCAGCAATGGAATTAATTTCAAAGGCTGATGTTGTTCTTGCTTTAGGTACTAGGTTAAATCCTTTTTCTACTTTGCCATGCTATGGCATAGATTATTGGCCAACAGAAGCATCAGTAATTCAAGTCGATATAAATTCAGACCGTATAGGGCTTACTAAAAAGGTAACTGTAGGCATTTGTGGAGATTCAAAGCTTGTAACACAACAATTAATAAATAACTTATCTCAAAGTGCTGGTGATAATGGCAGAGATGATCGAAAAGCATTAGTGCATCAAACTAAATCTTCTTGGCTACAAACGCTAAGCAGCATGGATCACGAAGATGATGATCCTGGAACCACATGGAACGCAGACTCTAGAAAGAGAGATTCTGATAGAATGTCTCCACGAATGGCTTGGAGAGCAATCCAAGCGGCTCTGCCCAGAGAAGCAATTATTTCATCGGATATTGGCAATAATTGTGCAATAGGAAATGCTTATCCTACTTTTGATGAAGGAAGAAAGTATCTTGCTCCAGGTCTATTTGGTCCATGCGGATATGGTTTCCCCTCAGTTCTAGGCGCTAAAATTGGATGCCCCAACATTCCAGTTGTTGGATTTGCTGGAGATGGAGCATTTGGCATTAGTATGAACGAGATGACCTCTTGTGCAAGAGAAGAATGGCCTGCCATTACCATGGTAATATTCAGAAATTATCAATGGGGCGCCGAGAAAAGAAACTCAATTCTTTGGTATGACAATAATTTTATTGGCACTGAATTAGATCCAAAACTAAGCTACGCAAAAGTAGCAGAAGGATGTGGCTTAAAAGGTGTCATAGTTAGAACGATGGAAGAATTGACTCGAAATCTAAGGAAGGCCTGCGAAGATCAGGATAGAGGTATCACAACATTTATTGAAGTTATTTTGAATCAAGAATTAGGCGAGCCTTTCAGAAGAGATGCAATGAAAAAGCCTGTTGAAATTGCAGGCATTGACTCCAGTGACATGAGTCAAGAACAAATAGGCTAGGATTTTCTTAAAATATAAATTTTATTTTTTGCACTGGAGTTGTGACGAGGAAGTGCTAGGAATGGCCTTGAGATATACAAAGGAGTGTATTCATTGGATCTGTTGGCTAGTTCTGTATCAAACCCTAATTTTTTAAAAATAGTCTCAGAAATTGAAAGTATTAAGTAACCATTTTTTTTTGTAACTCTTAATAATTCTTTGATTGCACCTGGCCCTACATGACCAGCAGTAAGGACTCCTGTGCAGATTATTAAATCGAACTGATTGCTTTTCAATGTAGTTTTTTTATTCAATGATTGGCAAACAAGCTTTTTAAATATTTTTTTTGATTTTGCAAGTTCTAGCATTTCTTTTGAATTATCTAAACCCGTTAGATTTTTATAATCTAATTTACTCAACTCTTCAGCTACTAATCCAGTTCCACATCCAGCGTCTAAAATATTTGCTTTTTTTGAAATTTTTATTTTTTTACTAAGAATGATATCTTTTAATCGTTTTGGATAAGCGTATCCCCAATCAGTTAAATCTTTATCATATTCCTTTGCCCAACTTTTATAATGAAGTTTAAGTTTTGCTGGATTTTTTTCTGTATAAACAATTTTAAGCCATTTTTTTGCCATTAGAGTTCTTAGTCCTTTTTAAATTTATGCAAATAGTATAAAAATTAGTTATATATGTTAATAGGCGTTCCAAAAGAAATCAAACCTCAAGAAAATAGAGTAGGACTATCTGCTGATAGTGTAAAGGTACTTGTTTCAGAGGGCAATAAGGTTATTGTTGAAACAGGGGCAGGAATAGGCTCAGGCTTTACTGACGCTGACTATTTTTCTGCAGGTGCAAGCATTTGCAAAACTGCCGGAGAGGTTTTTGATATAAGCGAATTAATAATTAAAGTTAAAGAGCCACAAAAACAAGAAGTTGAGCTTCTTAAAAAAAATCAACTATTATTTACCTATCTTCATTTAGCCGCCAATAAGGAACTTACCTTAGGGTTAATGAAATCTAGATCAACGTGCATCGCCTACGAGACTGTTACAGATGAGAATAATCGTCTACCATTACTCGCTCCGATGAGTGAAGTTGCAGGTAGAATTTCTATTCAAGCAGGAGCAAGATCATTAGAGATGACAAACAGTGGCAGAGGAGTGCTTTTATCAGGCGCAACTGGAGCCCCACCAGCAAATGTAGTTATTATTGGGTGTGGAGTAGTTGGATTTAATGCCGCATTAATAGCGCATGGAATGAAAGCAAATGTTATTTTAATTGATCAATCTCAACAGAGGCTTGATGAGTTAAAATCATTCTTCAACAATGAAGTTACAACTGTGATCTCAACAACTGATAGTATTAATGAAAATGTAAAAGATTGTGATTTATTGATAGGGAGTGTTCTTGTGCCAGGCGCATCTGCGCCAAAACTAGTTTCAGAAAACTTAGTTTCAAAGATGAAACCAGGCTCTGCTCTTGTTGACGTAGCCATTGATCAGGGGGGATGCATTGAAACCAGTAAGCCAACAACTCATGCTGATCCGGTGTATGTTCTGCATAATGTTGTTCATTATTGTGTTACAAATATGCCTGGATGTGTACCTAGAACGTCAACAATCAGTCTTAATCAAGCAACATTGCCATTCGTGTCTGATTTAGCCAAAAATGGTCTCAATAAAGCTTTGAGTTCAAATAAAAATTTCTTAAATGGTCTAAATGTAATGGATGGAAACTGTACACAGCAAGATGTAGCTAAAGATCTTGATTTAGGTTATTGTATACCTGAAAAGTTAATTGCTTAAATATCTTCAACAGCTTTACAGAGATTTGTTAATTTTTTTATTGCTAACTCTCGCGATAGATAGCCAAGACCGCAATCAGGAGCAGCTATAAGTCTTTCTTTATCAATATGGTTAAGGCAATCTAAAGCTCTAGATCTAATCATATCAATATCTTCAATTTGACTTGAGGCTATTTTTAAAAGACCAAATACAATTTTTTTTGTTTTGTATTTTTCTAATAACTTTAAATCATTATATCGATGTGCATCTTCAATTGAAATTGTATCAATACAACTTGCTTCTAATGCGTCAGCCAAATCAAAATAGCTAGATAGAGGAGCCTTTGGATAATCAACTGAGTCTATTTTATCAGGATAGCCACAACATATGTGTACAATTTTATCGCAATTGTTAATGCCGTGAAAGCAACGTTCAATATTATCAATCCCAAACTCGAGCGCTTCTTTTGATTTTCTTGCAAATAGTGGTTCATCAATTTGAATATATCTGCAGCCAGCATCAACAAGATTTTTAATTTCCTTATTGATTACTTCACCTAGGTCGAAGCACATCTTCTTTTCTTCATGATAAAAGTTATCAGAAATAGTATCAGCAATAGTAAGAGGACCTGGTATTGTAGCTTTAATTGGCTTGCTTGAAACAGATTGATTAAGCTTAAATTCTCTATCTAAAAAATAACCATTGAATTCAATTTTTTTTGTTATGGTTGGAAGCCAGCAGTTATAATTTCCAGTTCTTGCAGTTTTTTCAGTGAGTATCTTAAAGTCTATCCCTTTCAAATGCCTGCAATGATAGTGAATATAATTTTCTCTTCTAACCTCTCCATCAGTGACAATATCGATTCCACAAGCAATCTGATCATTTATGACTTGTTTTGATGCTTCATTTACTAGACTTTCATATTGACTGCCCATCTTCTTTTTTTCTTCTTGATATACAGAAGTTGGCCTTTCGTTGTCGGTACCTTTTTCCCCTTTAAACCAATCTGATAAAGGTAAAAAGGACGGCTTAGGGAACGAACCAATTGTGGTTGTTAAAATCATGACAAAAGTCTATTTAAAACAGTGATTTAACCAAGTATTAAGTATCAAATATATTGAAAAAATATATTCATATGAATCATATATTTATCAAACTCTCTTAATGTATGAAATTATAATTAATTTTTATTGATATTTTTCAGATGCTTAGATTGGAATTAAATTATTTAAGACCAGAGATTTATGAAAATTTCTTAAACTTTATTCTTTACACCTTCTCTCTTATGTATGAGAATTTTTTATTAATTAATTAACAATATGAGGAGTAGCCGTGAAGAAAATAAATAAAACTCTTAAGGCTGCAAAAGTTTCAAGAAGATCAGTCCTAAAAGGTGCAGCTGCAACTGGAGCAGCAGCAGCTATTGGCCCCTGGTATATTCCAAATGCTTTTGCCGCACCTGTTGTAAATGTTTTGATGTGGGGTGAGTACTTACCTGATTCAGTTGTAGCTGATTTTAAAGCTAAAACTGGTATTACTGTTAATCACACCAAAATCGGAGACAACGGTGAAATAATATCAAAAATGAAAGCTGGTGGTGGCGCAGGTTATGACCTAGCAAGCCCGACGAATATGAGGGCGTTGCAATGGGAGAACCTAGGTGTCTTAGCTCCATTTGATATGAACAGAATCAATACTAGTGCTGTAAACCCAGGGATGCTCGCAGTAGGTGAGCGCGATTGGAATTTTGGTGGGAATGGATCTCACTGGGTTCCACAATTGTGGGGAACAGAGTCAATTTCTTGGAGAACTGACAAATGGACTCCAGATGGTCTTCCAAGTTTTGGTGATTTATGGGAGCCTAATCCGGGCATTGATGGAGCCTTCATGATGGGTAGGACTTACTCAATGATGACAGGTTGTGGAATCTGGATGCATCACCAAGGTAAGATGGACTTCTGGTCTTCTTATAAAGACGAAGATACTATGAGAAAGAACTGGGAGACAATTACTGATTTCTGTATTTCTAAAAAAGGAAATCTTGTTAAATTCTGGTCAGGTGCTGATCCTCAGAAACAAGGATTTACATCTGATGGTGTGGTCGTTGGACAAACTTGGGATGGCCCAATTGCAGCAATGATGAAAGCCGGTGAGCCAGTTGCTTATCAAACTACAGATGAAGGTGCGTTAGCATGGATTGATGGTATCACATTATCTGCAAAAGCTGAGAACATTGATGAAGCTTATGAATTAATCAATTATAGCTTTACCCCTGAAGTTGGTGGTCAAACTATTAATGAAATTGGATATAATTCAGCTGTAAATGGCGCTTCTGATTTTTACTCATCAGAAACAAAAGCTTTAGCTAAAGCAATTTATCCAGGGGATACTTCTACTAAGTTGAATCCTTGGCCACCAGAGCCACCTTGGTTTGCTGATGCAAGAGCTGAGTACGCGAATAAATTTGAAACGGCGTAATTAGTTTCTAATAACATTTAAGGCGCTCAAGATCGTATCTTGGGCGCTTTTTTGTATCGTGTTTATTAATTTAATAACTATAATTTTCTTATGAGTGCAGACGTAGAGTTAAATAACGTTTCAGTTACTTTTGGGAGTTTTTATGCAGCTAAAAGCGTAAACGTAAAAATTAACGGCGGTGAATTCTTTTCTTTCTTGGGACCATCTGGCTGCGGAAAGACAACATTGTTGAGAGCTATTTCAGGATTTCAAGATCCCTCTGAAGGATCTGTGTTAATTGATAACAAAGATATG
>CACMAQ010000010.1:0-28654 GCA_902611715.1 uncultured Pelagibacteraceae bacterium
CACAATGCAGCAGAATGTACCGAGAGCCAACTTATTTCTATTGCTTCAAACGAAACGACAGGACAATTTTGTGAATTTAGAAATAATCAGCCAATTGAGGAAGTAAAAGGTGGTATGGGAGATATTTTTATCCAGATGGCAAATTAAAGTGCTGTATCTTGTCTGATTTCTATAGTTTGATTTAAATCAAATTCACCAATCTCTGAAGAAGTACCATCTGTCCAAGTTACAACTATCTTTTCTATAATCTCTTCATTTCTAATACCATAATGAGCTATTGGCTCCATCTGGCAAAGATAACCTGAGCCTGCATCTATAGTTTTTGCATGAGTTCGTTGATTTGTATATAGAGTTACAGTTCCACCCCTTGCAGGTGCACCAAAAATATTTTTTGGTAAAATCCTGATCCATTTATGGTTTTTTTGCACATTAGCCCTAAACAATGAGAGTGGCTGTTCAGCTGTTTCACCATGAGAAATTAATAATTCTAATACACCATCATTATTAATATCAGCTACTGCGGCACCTGTACCTAAACCATTGGGCTCTAACGCTTCATTGAGCTGTAACTCTAAAAATTCACCTTCATCGTTAATTCTAAAAAGCTTATTCGGCTCTCCAATATTGTTAAAAAATATTTCGTCATATCCGTCATTATCAAAGTCAGCGGATATTACTGTCCTCACTTTTGTTGGAGCTCTAAAATCTTTATTAGCTATATCTATGAATTTATCCTTGTTTTTGACATAAGCACGGTGATATCCCTTCCAATTTCCATTAATAATGTCCAACGCTCCATCATAAAAAATATCTGATAGTGTGGTGCCACGTCCATTTTGCAATTCATCATCAATTCCATAATTTTTTGCAACTTCGATAAATTTCCCATTATTATTTACATACAGAAAATTTGATCCTCGTTCATTAGCTGCAAAAATATCACTCTTTTCAGATATAATATTTCCAACAACAACTGCTCTACCTCCTGTAACCCTATTTATTTGTAAATTTGGTGCTTGATCAACTATTGTATTATTTTCAAGTTCGTAAAAACGTGTAGGCCCACCATAGTTTGAAACATATATTCCGTATTTACCATTTCCTTGACGATCTACGCATGCAACTGATCTGCCAGCGGTATAATTTAGGTCTTTCTTATTCTTTTCTAATGAAAATAAGTCATTTAATGCACTATTTTCAAAATCTAGAAGTCGATCTGAATACAATTTATTTCCACTGTATGTATCTGTATTAAGAAAATAAATCTCTTCGTAACCATCTTGATCAATATCGCAAGCTACTACTCCAATTGTTCTGCGATTAGAGTCAGAAAAACTCTCGTCTTTTATAATATTTTTTAGTACCCCATCTCGATAACTAAGAGCAAGATTATCTGTACCAAATCCAGTAACGACTAGTTCATAGTTGCCGTCGTTTGTGATGTCATTCACTGAAATCCCGTAGCTTAGACGTTCATCATTATCTTCTATTATACCTGTTATATTTTCAAAAAAATCTGCTTTAGCAATGTTACTAATAATTATTAGAATAAGAATATAAATTAAAAATTTATTGATATTTATTATATTACTGTACAACATTAAAACCCTCAAATTGAGGATTGCCAAGATAGAGATCTTTATTAGATCCTGCATCTTTGTGAGCTTTTCTGAATGACTCAGATTTTGTCCAAGATATAAAATCTTCTTCACTTTTCCAAGTACTGTGAGATGCATAAAGAGTATGATCGCTGAGAGATTTACCTTTTATTAGATTAAAGCTAAGAAATCCTTCTACTTCATCAAGATAGGACTCCCTATTTTTCCAGAGGTTCTCAAAAGTATCTTCATTACCTTTAATAATTTTAAACCTATTCATTGCGATATACATAATAAACTAACTATGCTCACACCTATCTATTTCAATAGCTATTTCATATTGACAAAGTATACTTAGTTATGAGTTTAAAAGTGGAAAAATTAGGCCAATCTTGTGGTGCTCAGATCTCTGGAATTGATTTAAAAAAAGACCTATCTGAAAGTCAAATTAAAGAAATAAGAGAGCATTGGCTTAAACATCACGTACTGAGTTTTCCAGATCAAGCGTTATCTGATGATGACTTAGAGCGTTTCACCCTTTGTTTTGGATCTTTTGGAGATGATCCATTCATTGCTTCAATACCTGGAAGAGAAAATATAATTGCTGTTAAAAGAACAGCAGATGAAAAAGTTCCAATTTTTGCAGACAATTGGCACACTGATTGGAGTTTCCAAAAAAATCCACCAGCAGGTACATGTTTGTTTGGAAAAATAATCCCATCAGAAGGCGGTGATACATTGTTTTCGAACCAACATTTAGCATTAGAGCGCATGCCTTCAGAATTAAGAAAAAAGTTAGAGGGTAAAAAAGCAATTCACTCAGCTCTTGTACCTTATTCACCAGGGGGCGGTTACGGTGATAAGGACAAAGAAATGGGAAGAAGCATGGATATAAGAGCGTCAGACGATGCTTTCGCTCAACAATTACATCCTATTATCAAGGATCATCCTGAAACAAATAAAGAGGGTATTTATGGTACAGTTGGTTATATTATTGGTATTGATGGTATGGATAATCAGGAAGCTATGAAATTACTCATGGAATTAAGTTCGTGGCAGTGCAAAGATGAATTTGTTTACAGTCACAAATGGAAAAAAGATATGTTAATTATGTGGGATAATAGAAGCGTATTACACCGAGCAACTGGCGGTTATGAAGGACAAGAGCGTCTTTTACATCGCACAACCATTGCAGCTTACGGATTATAAATGAAAATTGATCTAATATATTTCAAAATGAGAGCTCTAGCTGAAGCACCACAATTGCTCATGCATTATGCTGATATAGAATACAATTATATCATGTCATGGGATTACTATGATAAAGAATGGCAGGAAGTAAAATCTCAGATACCCTTCAAACAACTTCCAATGATAGTAGTTGATGATGAACATGAGATTTGTCAAAGTATAGCTATACTCAATTTTATACAGAATATAGCCGGCCTAAGACTAGAAGATCCTGTTCAGGAAGCTAAAGCAAATGCTATTTTACAAAGTGCACAGGAATTATTTTTACCCCTTAATCCTGTAGTTAATTTTGCAGTGGGAGACGATTTTGTAAAAAGAAGAGATGATATGTTGCCATTTCTTCAAACAAGATTTGAAGAATTAGAAAAAATTATAAATTTAAATGGAGGTAGGTTTTTTATTGATGATACTCCAAGAGCATGTGATTTTGCAGCTTTTCACCATCTTGATCTATCAAGAAAACTTGATGCAAAGATAATAAAAAAATTTCCAAGATTAGAAAAATTTATAGATGATATTGCCTCACTTTCATCTATTGAAAGCTATTTGTCTAAAAGACCTGAACTCATTGATGTAAGTGTTGAGCCAAAACTTGTCATTAATGGAAAAGCCCATCCTACTGGAACAGTAAAGACATAGTTTCTAATTTTTTCTTGCTTCAATAACCATATTACTAGCATTTTTCTTAACTACTTTACAATTCATAAACCCCGCTTCATTTAAAACACTAATTAACTTTGAGGGACCCGCTTGCGCGCCAAGAGCCAATCCAACTTCTTGAGATTTTGAAGTTGGTACACAACCAATTGTAGAAAAACAATAATACATTTGACCAAATAAATTAAAATTGTCTTCAGGATTATCATTTGCTGTTGGTTCGATTAAAATTACTGAACCATCATCTTTTAGATGGTTATAAGCATATTTTGCTGCCCCAACCGGATCGCCCATGTCATGCAAACAATCAAAAAAAGCAATATAATCATGCGTATCCTCATAACTTTTTGCATCAGCAGTTGAATACTCAATGCGATTTTCGAGACCTGCTTTCTTTGCCAATTTCTTAGCTTCATCAATAGAAGGACCGTGAATATCGTACCCACAGACCTTGGCGTTTGGAAATGTCTCAGCTATTATCATCGTAGATAAACCATAACCGCAACCAATATCAGCAAAGCTTGCACCAGAATTCATTCGTTCCTCAAGGTTTTCTATTTTTGGTAACCAGCTTTTTACTAAATTTTTTTCATAAGAGGGTTTGAAAAACCTTGCAGTTCCTTGAAAACAAATTGGACATGAGTCTTTATAATCAACACCTTTACCTGTTTTAAAGGCTTCCTTCACTTTTTCTTCGTTAAAAATGGCGCCTGTTAGCATATCGTATGCTCCCATCATTGATGCAGGACTATCATCATTAGCAAAAACAGCAATTTGTTCAGGTGAGAGAGAAAATTTTTTTTTATTAGAGTCATAATTGGCAAAACCTGCAGCAGACATTGCATACAGCCACTCCCTAAGATATCTTTCGTCAAGGTTAGATGCATTTGCCAATTCTTCTGAATTTACTTCACCTAGTTCTGATAAATCTCTAAAAATTCCTAGTTGATCCCCAATTCTCATTAATGGAATTATGGCTGAGGCGGAAACATCCTGCATTACCTTTAGCTGTAATTGTTTTAATGCTTCAGGATTTAATTCTCGATCACTCATTTTTTTGCTCCTTAGATTTCATTATTGAATAATTAAATATTAGATTTACTTGTTCGTAAATGTTAACTTTAAATTTATCATTATATTTTAGACACAAATATATTACTTTAAGAAGATCAATTTGGTGATTTTTATTATAATAGGTTAATATCGTAGAGTAATTATGATTAAAAAAATATTCTATTCATTACTTGCTATCATAAGCATCTTTGTGGTTTGGATTGTCATAGCTATGTTTCCAATTTTGACAGTGGAGAAACTTCCAAATAGTTTTCCGAATGTTTCTGATGTACCTGAGGATATTGATGGTTACCTTAAGCAAAAAGAGTCAGAAGTAAGTGATATATATCCTTACGCTGAAAAAACTGTTTTTTGGAATAATAGTAAAAAAAATAAGACAAAATATTCTATTGTATTTATTCATGGCTTCACAACTACAGGCTATCAGTCAAAAGAATTTTTAAATAAATTGTCTGCAGAACTTAATGCCAACCTTTTTGTGACCCGACTTTCTGGTCATGGGGTTCCATATGAAGGTACAAAACAAATGCAAATTGATAAGATTATGTACGATGTTGTTGAAGCAATAATTATCGGTGAAAGAATTGGGGAAAATGTAATTTTGATTGGCCATTCGCTTGGAGGGGCACTTTCAATGCTTGCAGCTGATGATGAATTACTTTCAAAAAAAATTGATACCTTGGTTTTATTTGCTCCAGGAAATTCAGGAATTTCACCTTTTGCATTTATGAATACTTTAATTTCTAGTCTTGTAGATAGAACAGGAAGCTTATGTTGGCTTATTGATTGTGATCCCAGATCATTTATGGATTTACCAGAGGATGAAAAATGGGAAAATTATTTTGCTACTGATTTTGATACAAACATTTTCTATCAGATAGCTCGAATACCATTTGCTACTGATAGCATTTCATATGATACAATATCTACGTCCGCACTAGTCTTTTATGATGAAAATGACCGTTTAGTAAATGCTGGTAAACTCAAAAGTAATTTTGAAAAATGGGCCGCAAGAAATAAAGTTGTATCAATTGAAACTTTAGAAACTGATCGCGGAAGACATATGTTTCCCTCAATTTCTAATCCTCATTTAGATAAATTGTTTCTTGATGAAATTAAAAATTGGTTGAGTGAGCAATGATAAAAATCAATGATAATTTACTATTGCCATGTGGAGTTGAGATAAAAAATAGATTTCTTAAATCTGCAATGACAGAAGGTCTTGCAAATAGTGATGCAATAGCAAACGAAAGGCACAACACTCTATATAATAGATGGGCAAAAGGGGGGATTGGCATCTCAGTAACAGGAAATGTTCAGGTTGATCATCGATATATTGAACGAGCTGGCAATGTTGTAATTGAAGGAAAGCAATCTAATGAAAGTTTGGCAGCTTTAGCAGAATGGTCTAAGTCTGGAACGCAAAATAACACTCACCTATGGATGCAATTAAGCCATGCCGGTAGGCAGACGCCTTTTAGTATTAACAAAGAGAGCAGGGCACCCTCAGTTCAACCTTTACCTACTTTGGGTGGAGTTTTAAAGTTTGGAGTACCAAAAGAGTTAAGCCAATCTGAAATCTTAAATATAATTGATCAATTTGTAAATGCTGCTGAGGTTGCAAAGCAAACAGGGTTCACTGGCGTTCAACTGCATTCAGCACACGGCTATCTTCTCTCAGAATTCTTATCACCAAATGTTAATCAACGAACTGATGAGTGGGGAGGTAGTATAGAAAATAGATCAAAATTACTTATAACTACAATTGAGGCTATCCGAGAAAAAGTTGGAAGTAGTTTTCCTATTTCAGTAAAACTTAATTCAAGTGATTTTCAAAAAGGAGGATTTTCTCACGAAGAAAGTATTAAAGTTGCTAAAATATTAGATAATACATCATTAGATTTACTTGAGATTTCAGGTGGAACTTATGAAAATTTTACTGCCTTAGAAATTGACTCATTGAACCTTAAAAAAGCAAAAACAATCAAACCCCAGCGTAGCACGAAAGTAAGAGAAGCTTATTTCTTGAAATACGCTGAAGCTATTAAAGATGTAATTTCAATTCCTTTAGCAGTCACAGGAGGCTTTCGCTCGGCAGAGGGCATGAACACCGCCCTTCAAAGCGGTGCTTGTGATGTAATTGGTTTGGGAAGACCACTTTGCTCTGAGCCCGATATTGTAAATGAATTAATAAGTGGTGAAAAAAAATCAGCAACTCTATATGAAAATATGTTGGAATTTGGTCCGTGGGTTCTTGGCTTAAATAGCCCAATATCACTTATGCGATCTAATAATAAAGCTGCTCAAGTTTATTGGTGTTATCGACAAATATTAAAAATTGCTGACGGCAATGAAGTTGATACAAAGCTTGGACTTTTTAAAGCATTTCTCGATCACTTTAGAGACGATTCTGCTAACAGCAAAAAATATAAAGCCTTTTGGAAAGATTTATATTGAAAAAAATTATTTTTATACTCTTACTTTTAAATACATCTTTTGTATTGGCAGATCAAAAAGATAGCCGACTGAACAGTTTGTTTGATGAGTTATTTTTAAGTAATGACAATATGCAAGCCAATACTATCTTAGCTGACATTTGGGATATATGGTCTATTGCAGAAAATGTTGAAGCTCAAAAAATATTCGATGAAGGCAACGTCATGATGGATCGTGGAAGCTTAGAAGAAGCAATAACTTTATTTACGCAGGTAATTGATCTTAAACCTGACTTTGCAGAAGGTTGGAACAAAAGAGCTACTGTTCTCTTTTTAAAAGGTGAATTAGAGGCTTCAATTTCTGATATCCAAAAAACTCTTGAACTAGAACCAAGACACTTTGGAGCACTTGATGGACTTGCAGAAATTTATCTAATTCAAGACGATCTTTTGGGAGCTGCAGCGACGTATAAAAGAATTCTAGAAATTATTCCAACAAGTAAAAAATCTCAAGACAGACTCAAATTAATTAACGAACTTATTGTTTAATTATGTGTGGGCGTTTCGTTCTCTCCGATAAAAAAGTCATTAAAGAAAAATTTAATATTGAACTTTCACCCTCATATAACATAGCTCCGTCACAAGATGTATTGGTTATAAAACCTGATCCCATTTTTATGAAATGGTCATATTCGCCAAAATGGAAAGATGATATGAACTTGATTAATTGTCGTCACGAAACATTATTAGAAAAGCCTTCTTTTAAGGGATCACATAGATGTGTTTTTCTTGCAAATGGGTGGTATGAATGGCAGAGGCAAAACAACTCTAAAACCCCTTTTTTCCATTATATTGAAAATGAATTACTGTATTTTGCTGGTATTTATAATTTGAATAGTGGATGTGCAGTTGTAACTTGCCAGTCAAGTGGGGCTGTTTCTCATGTGCATCATAGACAACCTTTGCTCTTAGATGAGGCTCAAATAACTGAATGGATAGAAGGAAAGCATAAAATTGAGAGAAATAAAGACGATCAAGTTCAAGTTTATGAAGTCTCAAAAAATGTTAATAGTCCTCGTAACAATAGCCCTGAGTTGTTAGAAAAAACTTAATCTGTATAATTACAGAATGAGTAAATTTTATGCTTTCATAGACAGCACTTTTATTGATTTAGGAAGGCAATTTAAATTAAGCTATCTACCGCCTTTGATGATATATGTTGCTGCTGGTGTTTCGGGTTTAACCGGAATCGTTGGAACCTTTTTTGTAAAAGATTATTTAAATCTTTCGGCTGCTTTTTTAGCAGGACTTGGTTTTTGGGCAGGAATTCCATGGGCATTAAAGATGCCACTTGGTCATTTAGTTGACCTTATCTGGGAAAGAAAAAATTATCTTGTTTATGTAGGCGCATCACTCATCGCTTTAAGTCTTGCTATCATGTTTGGCCTTATTATTCATACTGACTTCATGGTAAGGTACTTAAGTGTTGAAACTTGGTATGTTATTAGCGTTCTCTTAGCTCCGATAGGTTATGTGGTTCAAGACGTTGTTGCTGATGCAATGACGGTTGAAGCAGTCCCAAATATAGATCCAAAAGGAAACCAATACTCACCTGATGTAATAAAAAATATGCATACCACCATGCAGACACTAGGTAGATTTGCTATTATTGGTGGCACAGTAATTGTTGCTTTAATTAATGTTGTTATTTTTAGTAGCGTTGAGACTGAAACAGAACAAGAAAAAATAATTTTGTACGGGAATATTTACCTCTTCGCATTGATCATTCCGATCATATCAGTATTAGGGGTATTGCTCTCAATTTATTTAAAAAAGAAAAAAAACGATCAACTTTCAAAGTTGGGAATAGATCATCAAATCGAAACTGAAAAAACTAAGGTTGATTGGTGGATACTTGGAGGTTCTCTCGTTTTTGTAATTTTTACACTTAGCGTGGGAGGATTTAATCTTCCATATGCACAAGAGATCGTATTCATTGGATCAGTAAGTATTATATTTTTTCTGATGGCTAAACTAATGCGTGAACTTCCAGAATCGATGCGACTCACAATTCTAGGAACTGCAATTATAATTTTTATTTTCAGAGCAATGCCAGGCCCAGGCCCAGGCCTTACCTGGTTTGAGATTGATAATTTAGGATTTGATGAGCAGTTCTTTTCTGTCCTTTCTCTTCTTGCCTCTTGTTTGACTTTACTTGGCATCATTATTTTAAGACCTTTCATGGTCAACAACTCAATTGCAAAAATTATTGTGATATTATCAATTGCTGGAGCAATATTATTTTTGCCAAGTGTTGGCATGTATTATGGATTTCATGAATGGACCTCTTCATTAACAAATGACGTTGTGGATGCGCGATTTATTGCAATATTTAATACAGCTTTAGAGTCACCCTTAGGACAAGTTTCAATGATTCCACTTCTTGCGTGGATTGCAAGAAATGCTCCAGCTCATCTAAAGGCTACATTTTTTGCTGTCTTTGCATCGTTCACAAATTTAGCTTTATCCGCCAGTGCATTGCTTACAAAGTATCTCAATCAAATTTACGAAGTAACGAGGGAAGTCAAGGATAAGGTGACTAATGAGATACTCTCAATTGCTGATTATTCTGACCTTGGTATTTTATTGATTGTTGTAACTCTTGTCACTCTTTTGATACCAATAATTTCTGTTATAATCATTCAAAAAACTAGTCTAAAAACGAATGAATAATTAATGAAAAATGTATTACAGATAGTTGGCGTTTTTTTTGTAGGCGCTCTAATAGGTTTTATTTTATTAAGCTTTGGTCTGTCGGTAGATATTTCAATGATGACAGGTACGGTTGTAATTCTTGTACTGGCTTATCTTGTTACTAAACAAAACAATAAGGAAAGAAAATAATGGTTCAAATTCCAAGTGATCAAATTAAATCTAGAGAAATACTAAATTGGAAGGGCTTGCATTTGTTTCATTTTAGAACTTCATCATGTTCACAAAAACTTAGGATTTATTTAAACTTAAAAAAAATTTCATGGATACCTCACAGCATTAATCTTGCTACAGGTAAAAACTATTCAGAATTTTTTCTAGGTATCAATCCTAAGGGCCTGGTTCCTGTTCTCGTGGATGATGGTTGTGTAGAAATTGAGAGTAATGATATTCTTATGTATCTCGAGAATAAATTCCCTGAAATCTCACTTGTTCCTGACTCCGATACAACAGAAATTAGCACGTTACTGAAAGAAGAAGATGATTTGCATGAGGATATAAGAAATATTGCTTATCGATACATGTTTGGTGGACTTGGCAAAAAAGACCCTAATAAATTAGATGCCTTTGCAAAATATAAATCATCTAATAGTGAGTTGGACTATCTAAAATTAAAAGAAGTAAAGTTTTATAAGTCATTTAGTGAAAATGGAATAACTGATGAAGCGGTTAGAAACTCGCTCAATAATTTTTGTAAATGCTATGATAAATATGAATCACTGTTAAATAAGCAAAAATACTTAATGGGCAGTGATCTTTCAATGCTTGATCTTGCCTGGTTTATTTATACATACAGGCTTTATGTCTCAGGATTTCCATTTAAAGACCTCTATCCAAAAATATCTGCATGGTTTCTTGACCTTTATTCTCGAAAAGAATTTTTTAAAGAGGTTAATGATCCTTTACCTCTAAAGCTAATTAGGCTTTACGCTAAGACATCAACATCTTTAAGCGGAAAGTCAATTAAAGCTCTGCTTTCAAAATAATGACTGCCCAAGACAGATCATCCATACTTGAGGGGTACTATAAATCTCATTGGCCTGTTGAATGTGGTGGAAATCGACGCCAAAAGGCAACCAAAGGATCATTAAACGCTTGTGAAAAAAAAGCTGTTGTACAAAGCATACGAAATGAACGGTGGAATGTAATGACAATTTATCGCGATAATAATGAAATTTTTTTAGGCGGTACGATGCCAAGCTTTACTGGTCCAGAACCATTTGGATGGCTTCAAAAAATTGAACCTGAATCTTTGAAAATATTATGTGAAACACCAAAATTACCATGCGGTGATCACGTCTGGTGTGGCGCTATCGCAGCACATCAAAATGGCAATATCATCAAGGTTAATGGAAACTACATGCATAGTATTTCAAAAGATTGCGAAGTGATTAAAGAAACAAAATTACCCATTAATCAGGCACATAACGGTTTACTAGTATTATCAGATGGAACAATCGTAACTAAAGATTTGCGTTTAGAAGGTCAAGGTTGTTCCACAATTACAAGATTAGATCAAAATCTAGATGTTTTACATGAACCCATACAATTGCCTGAAGGATCTATGGGAAGAATTGCCTCAGACAAAACAGAAGATGGTGAGTTCATTTTTATTCCAGGTATCGAAAAAATATGGAAAATAAAAGTTCTAACTAACGATCTAGAAGTTACTTCAAAATGGTCACCTAATTATAGGAAATCAAATGATGATCAAGGGTTATCATGGGATGGTTGTATATCAGATGGATCACTCTGGCTGATGAATAACGGTGACATCGACTCATTAAGAGCGATTTATTCAACTCATCCAAATGGTAGATTTAAAACTGCACCAAAAGAATTAAGTTGGAGACGGCCTGCTCCTTGGTCATGTAAGCAAAGGCTTTATAGATTTGATTTAATGTCAGAAAAATTTGAATATATCGAACCATTTGAACATCATGGAGGGGGTATTATTGCACCACCTGTAAATATTCCCGAATGTAATATCTGTGTATGCTGGGATAGTATAAATGGTGGCATAGCAGGTATTGATACGTCAAATAAATCGTTAAAAATATCATGGAAGATTGATAGTCTTAGACCAACAATGCAACCAGTTGTGTTTCCTGAAAGCAAAGAGTTAGTAATTAATAGTTTCGAAAATAATGACGATCACTTAGTGGTAATAGACCTATCTAGTGGAGAAATACTCTCAAAGGTTGCACTCAATTCACCTCTCGCCAATGGCATGTTTTTAACACCAGGCTTAAAGAATGATATTTTTTATTGCTCAACAAGAACATTTGCTCGCGTATCATGGAAATAAATTAGACTGAATATTTATCCTTTCAAAAAACAACTATTTTTGTAAAATTTTTGAATGTTTGAGAAAGTTCAAAAATTATTCAATGAAAATTCAGTAAAGAATTGCCATTTTATATATCTGAAAAAAAATGGTAATGAATTTGAGAGTAATTCTATTTCTTTAGGCAAATCTCATTGGAACAATAACCAGGATTTAAATGGCGACTATATATTTAGGTTGATGTCGATGAGTAAGCCGATTACAGCTTTGGCCGCAATGCAATTAGTAGAAAAAGGTAAGTTAAATTTAGACTCGCCTGTTGAAGAGGTTCTTCCAGAGATTAAAGAAATACCAGTACTAAACGCTGATAGTAAATTGGTTAAGCAATCTAAATCAATAACATTACGTCATCTAATGTCGCATACATCAGGTTTCGCTTATAATTCATTGATGATGATTACTTCTAAGAAAATAAAAGATTTATCAATTTCTATGAAAATATTATTATTTTTAAAAGGTATAATTACATACATTTATCCTTTTTCAAAAGGACCAAGACTCTTCGAAGCAGGAACAGATTTTAAATATGGAACTGGTCTTGGTTTTGTAGGCATGATGATTGAAAAAGTTACAGGTCAGTCGTTAGAAGAATATTGCAAAGAAAATATTTTTAATCCATTGGATATGAAAAATACATTTTTTACCATCCCTAGAGAAAAGAGAGATAAAATTGTACCTTTAGGCATCAGACAGGGAAAAAAATCTAAAGTGATTAGAAAAATGCCTTTCAAAGGTCAGCCTTATCTCAGGTTTTGGAGAAAATCTTACTATGGGGGAACTGAAATATTTAGTTCACCTAATGACTATGCAAATTTTGTGAAATGCTTAATGAACAAAGGCAGCTATAACAATAAGCAAATTATTTCTGAGTCAAGTTTTAATGAAATGATAAAGCCAGGAAAATTTGATCAAATGTTTGAGAGAGATGATAATTATAATTTCATAATGGGTGAAAATGGGAGATTAAAAAATAAAATGAATAGATATGGGTTAGGTTTAACAATTTCTTTCGATCCAAATGACTCAAGGCCCGTTGGATCCATTGCTCATGGAGGCGCTGCATGCACATTCTTTAGTTTTAATTTAGAAAAACAGAAGGGAGCCTTGATCTTTTCTAACTTCTATCCCTATAATGACAAAGAATGGCATGAAATGGTTGTTGCTTTTGAAAACGAAATTTATGCATAATTTAATAAATTAAAAATAAAGGAGTAATAATATGGAATTTTGTAATGCCGTAAGGTTTAAAGTTAAAGAAGGTTGCGAAGAAGAATACTTAGAAATAAACAAAAGTTTTGAAAATTTACCAGGACAGAAAATGAGTCGTCTTTTCAAAACAGGAGACTGCACATATTGTTTTATTGGTATTTGGGAATCGGAAGAAGCCATTGCTGCACAAAGAGAAAATATGATTGGAAACTTGGATAAAGTTAGGCACTTACTAGAGGAATTATCTCCTGAATTGGGTGTAACTGATCCTGTTTCAGGAACGGTTGTTCTTGATTATAGCTGATAAATCAGGTTAAGATCTTTTTATGCATTTAGATCTACCGGAGCTGTTATTTGGCATACCTTTGCACTTAACACTCTTATGTATTTCTAAATTTTACGCAAATAGGTCATATGATGAAGCAGCAAGATATTTTAGTAAGGCGAGTAAAATTTAAAAATTTACTTCCACCTGTAATTAAGCTAGTCATCAAAAGAAAATGTAATTTAAGTTTAATTGACTTAAACAAAACAATTAGATCATCTAAAACATATCATTAATAATATGAGCTTAACCGATGAAGGACATTACGGCCCCAAACAACTCAATATGCTTAAAACTGTTTGGGGTGAGGGTTTTCTATCACCTGGCGGGACAGAAGAAATTGATCAGATTTTAAAAGGATTAAATCTAAAAAATAAAAAAGTTCTGGATATTGGATGTGGAACGGGTGGTGCAGTTTTTCATATGATTGAAAAATATGGCGCAAAGGAAGTAATTGGAATAGATCCAGAACCGTTAGTAATTGAAACAGCAAATAATTTAGCGTTAAAGAAAAATTTATCTGATAAAGCAAAATTTATTTGTACGAAGCCAGGTGAATATAAATTTGAAGATAAAAGTTTTGAGGCAGTATTTAGTAAAGAAGTATTTTTACATATTATCGATAAAAAAAACTTGCTCAAAGAGATAAACAACATCTTAGCTGACGATGGTATTCTTGCGGTTGGTGATTGGATGAGAAATGATGATGACGAACCATCGAAGCAGATGAAAGAATATATTGCTGCAGAAGGTCTCGATATGTTTATGTGCTCATTAGACAAGTACGAAAGTCTTTTAAATGAGACAGGATTTAAAGTTCTATCACTAAATGATCGTAATAAATGGTATCTCGAAAAAGTTAAGACAGAAATATCAGATATAAAAGGGCCACTTTATGATGATGTTGTAAATCTAATAGGAAAAGAAGAGGCGGATGGTGCACTGGAAATTTGGGAAAAACTTCTTGGTGTTGTGGAAAAAGGTGAACATCGCCCCGGTAACTTTCAAGCTGTAAAAATTTCGATCTAATATGGACAATAAACTATCGCAGTCAGATATCGATCGCGTTATAGAAATGGCCTGGGAAGATAGAACAACTTTCGCTGATATTAGAAAACAATTTGGAATACGAGAGAAAGAAGTTATTAAATTAATGAAAGAGAATATGAAAAGGTCCTCTTTTTTAATGTGGAGAAAGCGAGTAAGGGGAAGAAAAACTAAAATTAGTCCAATCTCAGATCGATTTAAATCATCTAACCAGAAATCATAGTAATGAGTAATATAAAAGATATATCTGCAGAAAATTGTTATAGCGCAATTAAAGAAAATAAAGATGCATATCTAGTTGATGTGCGCACACCTTACGAATGGGAAACATTTGGAAGAGTGGATGCAGACTCTTTTGATGCTCAATATATAGAATTAACACTCATTAATGAAGATGGAGATGAAAACACTAATTTTTTGGATCAATTCAATTCTTATAGAGTATCAAAAAATTCTGAAATTTACTTTATTTGTAAGTCAGGGGCAAGGTCCATGCATGCTGCTCTAATATTAGAGTCAAATGGTTATGACAATCTTTACAATGTTGAAGATGGATTTGTTATTGGCTGGAAACCAAGTGGCTTGCCATCAAAATAATTTCGAAGAATTAATTAGAAACAGTAATAATCTTATCGATTAATTTCTCTATATTATTATCGTTATTTGCTAGAAATGACTGAAACTCTTCCCTTTGTGCAATTACAAGACTGATACCTTCAATATTCAGATCAATTATTTTTATATCACCGTCTCTATTAATCAGTCTCCACTTTAAATTTATTTTTAAAGTATCAGTTCCCTCTCGTACAATATTACTTTCAACAATTACGTATTTTCCTGCAGCTTCAGACCCTACAACTTGAACTTGCTCTCCAGAGTACTGATCAAGCTTATTTGCATAGGAGTTGATAAAATAATCTTTAAATGCAATCAAATATCTTTCTTTTTGTTCATCTGTTGAATTTTTCCAAGTTTTAGAGAGTACGAATTTTGAAATTAAATTTAAGTCAATTGCGTTCATTACAACATCGGTAAAACGAGACGTTTTATCATTTTCACTAATACCCTCGTCACTTAAAATCTCAATTGCTTGGTCTGCAAAGTTTGAAACAAACTCCTCTTCTTGAGTGAAGTCTGAGCTTTGGGCGTAAGCCGCGAAAGAAAGCAAAAAAATTAAAATCCAGCTATAATTTTTTATTTTAATCATAAATAATCTCAATATCTGGTCCTACATAACTCTCATCAATATCAAAGTCATCAAATATATCATTTTCTTGATCTTGAGTATTGCTTTCTATGTTATTTGAGGCCTGACTTTCTCTTCCTTGTGAATAAAAGCTTCTTACTGCTGCATAGTAATCAATTGAATTGTTTTGTAGATCATCAAGAATTTCTATGTTTTGAGATCTAAAATCAACTGCGCCAGTGCCCATTCTGTAAGTTCTTAGGGAGTCAGGAGCAGACCCGCCTCCCACTTGATACATTGGATCCAATAGTGATGTTGATAGCATGCCTGCAAAGTCTCTTGGTGTGGAAGGTCCTAAGAAAGGTAAAACTAAGTATGGACCAGACTCAACACCCCATACACTCAAAGTCTGTCCAAAGTCTTCGTTTTCAGATACAAGACCCATACTTGCTGCTGGGTCAAAGAAACCGAGTATTCCAACAGTTGAGTTAATAATAAATCGAGATGTTGATACTCCGGCTTTTCTTAACTCGCCTTGCAATACATTATTCACAGCCGTGATTGGCATACCTAAATTATTTAATGAGTATGTAACTCTGTTTCGAACAAATTCTGGAACAATGGCTCTGTACGTAACAGCAATTGGCCTTAAGATAAGCTTATCAAAAATAATATTAAATTGAAAAACCACACGATTTACTTTTTCAAGTGGGTCATTAACGCTAACTATTTCAGTTTCAGAATTGTTATAGTTCACCGTGGCTTCTTTTGAAGCACATCCTTGCAATACAAGAACAGAACTTAGAAATAAAACTATTAATATTCTATATTTCATTGAAATAATGCTATTCTATATGAATTTTCTAATCAAATTAATATTTTAGTGTAATCGTATTATAAATAGAAAATGATGCAGAAATGAGCCAGTATTGAGAACAATAGACATATTCATTGTGTTATCCATTAATCTAGCGTGGGGACTGGCATTTATTTCTGCAAAAATCGGTGTAAATGAATTTCCACCATTTTTATTTACGACAATGAGATTTCTAATCATTGCAGCTTTACTCATTCCCTTTTTGAAAATTCACCGCGGCCAAATGACTAATATTTTAATTATTTCTATATTGGGAGGAGGCATTCATTTTGCGTTTTTCTATCTTGCTCTCGATAATTCTCAATTTATTTCCTCTGTTGCTGTGGTTCTTCAATTAGGTGTACCATTTGCAACTATATTATCCGTTATATTTTTAGGTGAGGTGATTAAGTGGAGGCGTATTCTTGGAATAGCACTTGCATTTGGGGGAGTTATTATTTTGATTTTTGAGCCAACAGTATTTTCTGATCTCGGCGGCGTTTATTATGCGTTATTAGCAGCTTTATCTATTGCTATCAGCCTTCTTTTTATGAAGAAGTTAAAAGATGTTAAAGTGTTTGATCTACAAGCTTGGATTGCTTTTATAAGCTTTTTATTCTTGGCAATGATTTCATTTTTAGTTGAGGAAAATCAATTAGACTTAATTTTAAATGCATCCATAATTGGTTGGGGAGCTATATTGTTTACTGCATTTGCTGCAACTGCTATCGGTCATGCAGGTTTTTATTACTTAATAACAAAATATGAATTATCAAAAATTACACCTCTAACCCTCCTTGCTCCGGTACTTGCGATAATAAATGCATTGATTATTTCTTATTTTTCTCTTTATGAGGGATTTAATGAAGTGCTTACATTTAAAATTATCTTTGGTGCAACCATGTCATTCACGGGAGTTGCTATTGTAATGATGAGAGAACCAGAAGAGGAAAAGGTATCAAGTTCACCATGAAAATTGAATATCTAAAATCCCCAAATTTTGAACAAGTAAAAAAAAGAAATATTAAATATATAATCATACATTATACAGGAATGAAAACAGCACAGGAGTCAATTAAAAGACTTAGATCAAAAAAACATAAAGTGAGCTCACATTATTTTATTAATGAAAGAGGAAAAATTACCCAACTCGTGAATGATAAAGATATTGCTTGGCACGCAGGTATATCTAATTGGAAAAAAGATAGAAATTTAAATTCAAAGTCAATAGGCATAGAGTTACAAAATAAAGGTAAAGAATTTGGATATCACAAATTCAAGTTATCTCAGATAAAATCACTTATATCATTAATCGAAAGTCTACAGACAAAGTACAAAATAAAAAAAAGTAATATTTTGGGCCACTCAGATATTGCTCCACTGCGAAAGATAGATCCAGGATATTTATTCCCTTGGCAAAAGTTGGCTGCAAAAGGCTTAGTAATTCTACCAAAGAAAAATAATTCAAAAACACCTCTCAGAGCTTCAGAGATTAAATCTTTACAACAATTACTAAGAGATTTTGGCTATAAAATTACTTTATCGAGTTTAATGGATAAAGAAACTCTGCAAGTTATTTACGCTTTTGAAAGTCACTATTGCCCCGAAGAGTTAGAGGATTTTACAGTTAAGCGTAAATTGTTGGGATATCTTCGAGAACTTATATTTCTTCAAAGAGCTTGACCAATATCTTTTAAGAGGATAAACCCTTTCAGCCAGATAATTGGATAACTGCTTGGCTTGATCAAGAGGAAAGTCCGGGCTCCACAAGGCAACAGTGCCGGGTAATACCCGGCGGAGGCAACTCTAGGGAAAGTGCCGCAGAAAATAAACCGCCCTAATTGAAATTTTAAGGGTAAGGGTGAAAAGGTGAGGTAAGAGCTCACCGCTTTTTTGGTAACAAAAAAGGCATGGTAAACCCCACTGGGAGCAAGATCAAATAGGGTTACATTGGCTTGTCTTGGCTGTAACCGGGTTGATCGCACGACTCAATTGGTAACAATTGAGCTAGATGAATAGTTATCGGTTTTTTGTAAAAAAATCACAGAACCCGGCTTATAAATTATCTGGCAAAATTTATCATTTATTTTCAATAGTTTATAAATACAGTCTAATGTATAATATTAGTTAAATAATTGATTATAAAAGAAATATCATAAATAGGTATAGACATTACCCATATAATCCCATACTATCCCAAGTAATCCCAATTTAACCCAAATGAGGTAATTTTGTTGATTATTTTAATAACTAACTTTTTTTTAAAAATGGCATTGTTTCTATCTACATACATCAATCGCATTGACAAAAAAGGTCGTGTTTCTGTTCCATCTTCTTTTAGAAGTGTCTTAGAACAAAACGGATTGAAGGGAATGATTTGTTATCCTTCACCGACTCTGAAGTCAATTGAAGGATGTACTGCTAATAGAATGCAAAAGATTAGTGATGCGATAGAAGCATCCGGTCCCTTCAGTGAGGAAAGAAATACTTTTTCAACTTCTATTTTTGCTGACAGCCATCAAATTCATTTTGATCAAGAAGGCAGAGTCATCATACCCGATGGATTAATCTCTATTGCAGGTATTATTGACCAAGTTTCTTTCGTAGGTATGGGTGAAACATTCCAAATGTGGAATCCTGATACTTACGATTCTTTCAAAAAAGAAAAAAGTGATAATGCAAAAAATAATTTAGCAAATCTCAAATGGAAAAATGAATAACTAATGAAAATAGGAGGATAATTTCATGGTTTTAAATTTAAGTGTTCCAGAACTAAAAGAGCTTAAGCCAAAGATAACAGTATTTGGAGTCGGTGGTGCAGGCGGTAATGCAATTAACAATATGATTCAGTCCGGATTATCAGGAGTTGAATTTGTTGCAGCCAATACAGATGCACAAGCTCTGTCTAAATCATTAAGTGATTCAAAAATGCAATTGGGTGTTCAGGTTACTAAGGGATTGGGAGCTGGTTCTCATCCTGATATCGGTAAATCCTCAGCCGATGAAACTAAACACGAAATAATGGAAAGACTTGAAGGCACAAACATGCTTTTCATTACCGCTGGTATGGGTGGCGGTACTGGTACAGGTGCTGCTCCAGTGATAGCGCGTGTTGCTAGAGAATTGGGTATACTTACTGTAGCAGTTGTTACTAAACCATTTCAATTTGAAGGTGCTGGAAGAATGAGAATTGCTGAGCAAGGGCTGAAAGAGTTAGAACATTTAGTAGACACAACAATTGTTATTCCAAACCAAAATTTATTTAAAGTTGCTGATGAAAAAACAACATTTGCCGATGCATTTTCAATGGCGGATGATGTTTTGCATGCAGGAGTAAGAAGTATTACTGATCTGATGGTCGTACCGGGATTAATCAACTTAGACTTTGCTGATGTTAAGACAATCATGAATAATATGGGGCGCGCAATGATGGGTACAGGTGAAGCGTCTGGCGAAAACAGAGCAATAGAATGTGCTCACAATGCAGTTACAAATCCACTGCTCGATGACTACTCTTTGGATGGAGCCAAAGGATTATTGATCAACATAACTGGTGGAACTGACTTAACATTGCATGAGGTTGATAAAATTACAAATGAGATAAGAGAACAAGTTCACCCAGATGCGGATGTAATTGTTGGATCAATCTTTGACGAAAATCTTGAGGGTAAAGCTAGAGTTTCTGTTGTTGCAACTGGGTTAGAACCTCATGACAAGCCATCAAAGAGAATAATTGATTTACAAGTAGATAATAATTCAACAGTTTCATCAATTCCAACAGCTCAAGTGAATGGAACAGGATCTATTCATGCTTCAGCTAATCAAGAAGATGAAATTCACGAAAATTCTGATCCATATATGTATATGGATAGCTTAGATGAAAAAGACTTAGGTTCAATGAATGATGAAACAACAATTGTTGAAAAGGAAATTTCTGAACCGGAAATGATTGCTGAGCCTGAAGTTGAACCAGAGCCAATCGAAGAACCAGAAATGGAAGTTGCTGAAGAAGAGGTAATTGCTGAGCCAGAAATGGAATCAGACCCAGTTTCTGAACCAGAAATGATTGCTGAGCCTGAAGTTGAACCAGAGCCAATCGAAGAGGCAGTAATGGAGCAGGAAGAGTCTTCTCAAAGTATTATGGATTTAATACACGCAAATAGGGAAAATTCAGATAGCGATTCGCCTGACTTATTTAGTGACCAAAACGTGCATCAACTGGATGAAACACATAATTCTATTGAAGCTGATGAAGAATTAGAAACCGATCAAGATTTACTTGAAATTCCATCTTTCTTGAGAAGACAGAGTAAATGACAAATAAAGAACTTGGCCACAGGCCAGTTCTTATTGAAGAGGTTATTGAACAATTAGGGCCAAAAGACAATGAAACATACATCGATGCAACATTTGGATACGGAGGATATACAGAGAGAATCCTTCAAAGCTGTGAATGTAAAGTCATTGCAATCGATAGAGATCCAACAGTCAAAAAACAAGCTGAAAGATTTAAAAAAAAATTCGGCAGTCGGTTTTCTTTTGTACATTCTAAATTTAGTCAGATTGATAAAATTTTCAAAGAAACAAAAGAAAAAGAAATTAACGGTTTCGTATTTGATATAGGAGTTTCATCAATGCAACTAGATGATGCAAATAGAGGGTTTTCATTCATGCAAGATGGCCCCCTAGATATGAGAATGAGTCAGGATGGCCAAACAGCTTCAGACTTAATAAATAAAAAGGACAAAGATGAGCTTGCTGATATCATCTATCATTACGGAGATGAGAGAAATTCAAGAAAAATTGCAAGAAATATAGAGAAGAACAGAACTCAAAAAAAAATTGAGAGTACGATTGAGCTTGCAGAAATAATTAAAAAATCGTTTCCTTCAAAATATTACAAAAAGCACCCTGCAACGAAAACATTCCAGGCTATTAGAATTTTTATTAATAATGAAATACAAGAGCTTCATGCTGGTCTCAACCAAGCTTTTAATTTACTAAGAGCGAATGGGAAGATATGCGTGGTCACATTCCATTCAATTGAGGACAGGTTGGTAAAGAATTTTACAAATAAAGTTTGTTTAAGGAATAAAAAGACCAAATTAATAAAACCATCTTCCAAGGAAATATTAAGTAACCCAAGATCTCGTTCGGCAAAGCTTAGAGTCATTAAGCGTGAGCGATTAAACTTTAATTATATTCCGATATCTGAGTTAGGATTTGAATTATGATAAGTGCTTTCTTTAAAATATTGTCCGTTGCTGTTTTGTTAACCGGATTACTTGCAATTATGGTTATAAAAAACATTTCAGCCGAAAAGCAAAAGTATATTAATGAACTTGAATTAACACTTCGAGAAGAACAAAAGATAAATGAGCTTTATAAAATTGAATGGGACCATTTGGTTTCGCCGATGAATATTAAAAAAATTTCAGAAATGATTATTACTAATGATTACGAAAAGTATTTTGTTGTATTAGATAATGAAGATATTGAAGAAAATAATGAATTATTTAATGATGTTATTGAAGTTTATGAAACATCAACAATTAATCAAAATTTGGCAAGGTAAATTCCGTGAAAAAAAAGCGGAATACTGGCCGAAAGAAAATTGATATATATCAAAAAAGTTTTTCATTTACACACAGATACAATAAAGAAAAGTTTGCTTTTGAAAGATTAAAGTCTTTAAAGAGTAATTTTGCTCTTAAAATAAATAATCGTTTAATATTGTCAGCGATTGTTTTTAGTAGTTTGTTTTTGGCAGTAACAATCAAGATGATAGAAATTAATTTACTTTACACCGAAAAGGGAAATTATTTTGTTGAGAATGTTGAGACAAAAAGGGGAAATATCCTAGATAGGAATAATACCTCTCTTACAGCAAATTTATTAACATCCCATATATCTGTAAATCCAAAAGCTGTGTACGATAAGAAAAAATTTATTAGTAAAGTTTCAGCAATAAATAATAAGTTTTCCGCAACTGATCTTGATAAATTGGTATCTGAAAAAAAATTCTTCTGGCTTGATCGAAATGTTGAACCCTTAGAATTACAAAAGTATATAGATTTAGGTGAAACTGGAATTGAATTCAGAGATGCTTATAAAAGAAAATATCTTCACAGTGAACTTTTTAGTCATTTAGTTGGAAAAGTTGACATTGATAATACAGGCGTATCTGGACTAGAAAAATCTTTTAATAGGTTTCTTCAAAATGAAGAAAATAATGATTTGATATTATCTTTAGATACAAGAATACAACACATTGTTCGCGATGAAATACTAGCTGCTATGAAACTATATAAAGCAACTGGTGGCTCAGGACTCATAATGAATGTCAATAATGGAGAAATTCTTGCCATGACATCACTTCCAGATTTTGATCCCAATACTAAAAATGCGAATGACAATGATAAGTTCAACAAAAACACATTAGGTGTATATGAGTTTGGTTCAGTGATGAAAATATTTACTGCAGCAATGGGAATTGAGGAAAAAATTTTTCAGCCAAATACAAAGTACGAGATTGAAAATCATATTTATATTGGAAAGCATCGTGTAGAGGATGTTCACAGGCCTTGTGAGATAAAAATGTGTTCTGTTGAAGAAATATTTGTTGAGTCATCAAATATTGGAACGATAAAAATGATTAGAGATATTGGTAAAGAATTACAGCAAGAATATTTGTCTCAACTTGGATTACTTCGTCAAGTAAATATTGGAATACCAGAAAAAGCAATTCCAATTGTTCCTGACCCATGGAGAACAGTTAATACAGAATCAATCTCTTACGGTTATGGCCTTTCAGTATCACCATTGCATTTGGCTGTAGCTACATCAGCTGTAGTAAATGGAGGATATTTAATTAAGCCATCTCTAACAAAATTAGGAGATGATAAACGATATGAAAATCAAATTTTTTCAGAAGAGACCAGTGAAATTATGCGTTACCTTTTAAGCCAAGTTGTTGCAAAAGGGACTGCCAAAGAAGCCTTTAACAAGGATGCTGATAAAGCATACACAGAAGATGGTAAGTTTAAATATTTGGTTGGAGGTAAGACAGGCACATCTCACAAAATAGACAAAAAATCCTACACAAGAGAAAAGTTAACTACTTTTATATCGGTACTACCCATACACAAGCCTAAGTATGTAGTTCTTATCTCATTAGACGACCCGAAAGGGATTAATAGAGAATATGGAGAGCCATATAATACTTGGAACTGGAGTGATGCTGGGTGGAATGCGGCAAGAGTTTCAAGACAAATTATTGATAGAGTAAGTCCTATTTTGGACATAAAGGCAAGATACATACCTAATGAAAACATGCTCATTAATACCTCTCTTTGATAAATGCCAAATCACTCCCTTCTAGAAGAAATTAAATCAAAGAAGATAAAATTTAATGGAGTCTCATCAGACTCGAGATCGATAAAAAAAGGAAATATTTTTTTTGCAATCCCTGGAAATGAAATAGATGGATCTAGGTTCATAAATCAAGCAATTAAAAAGGGTGCTGCAGCTATTGTTGTTCCATCATATAGTAAAGAAAGATATCCCAAGAATACGACAGTGATAAAGGCTAAAGATATTAGAAAATCACTATCGCTATTAGCATTTGAAATAAACAAAAATAATATTGAAACAAAAATTGCAATAACTGGAACTAATGGAAAAACATCTGTTGCATATTTTTTAAGTTATTTACTGAGAATTTCAGGAAAGAGTGTAGCTACTATAGGTACTTTAGGAAACTCTGTATTAAAGAGAAATAAATATAACCTTACTTCACCCGAACCGATTGATCTTTCAAAGCAATTAAAAAAGATAGGTCAAAAAAAAATAAAATATTTAGTTATGGAAGCATCAAGTCATGGCTTACATCAAAGCAGATTTTATGGAATGAATTTTGATGTTTGTGCGTTAACAAATATATCACATGATCACCTTGATTATCATAAAACTATAAATAATTACATAAAAAGTAAAATGATCCTTTTCAAAGATTATATACATAAGGATAGTAAATTAATTATTAATTCAAAAACGAAATACATTAAAAAAATAAGATCAATTTTAAAAAAAAATAAATCCATTCAGCCATTATATTTTCAAGCAAATAGAAATTATAAAATTATTAAAATCCTAAAAAAAAATGATATTCAACATGTAAAAGCAATAGTGGGCAGTAAGCGAATTCTTTTAAAGTTTAAAAATTTTCCAAATTTTCAGATAGAAAATTTTATATTTGCAATTTCAATTTTGAATTTAATTGGATTTGATCCTAGAAAGCTATCAAAAAGCAGTCTTAATTGCCCTTCAGTATTAGGAAGAATGGAATATGTTGGTAGAACAAAAACAGGTGGAAAAGTTTACGTTGATTTTGCACACACGCCTGATGCTCTTAAAAATTCAATTGTAGAGTCAAAAAAGTTAGAGACATCAAACGTACATGTTTTATTTGGTTGTGGTGGAAATAGAGATAGAAAAAAAAGACCGCTAATGGGTAAAATAGCTTCAAAATACGCTGATAAAGCAACAGTCACAGATGATAATCCAAGATATGAAAATCCAGCAAGGATTAGAGAGGAAGTGATTGGAAATTTAAAAAATATATCTGAAATTGGTAATAGAAAACTAGCCATAAAAAAAGCTATTAGCGAATTAAAAAGAGGCGATTTGCTTCTTATTGCCGGCAAAGGTCACGAAAAATTTCAATCCATCATGGGAAAAAAATTTCGTTTTGATGATGTTAAAATTGCTGAAAAATATTTACAAAAAAAATGAAAAAATTCATTACAACTACTGAAATAAACGAATTATTTGGGACCAATATTGTTTGTAAAAGAATAACTGGCGCATCTATCGACACACGGTCATTAAGAAAAGGTAATATTTTTTTTGCAATTAAAGGCTTAAATACAGATGGTCATAAATATTTAGTAGAAGCAGAAAAAAAAGGTGCATCTATTGCTTTTGTTCATAAAAAAGTAAAAGGTGTAAAAATACCTCAAATTAATGTTAAAGATACGTCTAAAGCACTCCTTAAGCTCGCAACAAAGTACAGAGCACAGCTAAAAACACAAATTGTGGGTATTACAGGTAGTATTGGGAAGACTGGGACAAAGGATGCAATAAATTATTTGCTTAGAAATGAGAAAGATATTTTCTGTTCGCGTAAATCATTTAACAATCAATATGGCCTGCCTCTCGAATTACTAAATATGCCACGGCATACGAAGTATGGATTTTTTGAAATAGGTATGAATCATTCAGGAGAAATAAAAAGATTAGCAAAGGTATTGCAGCCACAAACAGCTATTATTTTAAATGTTGAAAATGTTCATCTTGGTAATTTTAAATCTTTAAAAGAAATTGCATTAGCAAAATCAGAAATATTCACTTCAACAAAAAGTATTGAAAACTTAATTATTAATAGAAATTCTAATTTTTATAAATTGCTATATATATTATTCAAAAAATCAAAGATCAGTACTTGCTTAGACATTGGAAAAGTTAAATCATCAAAAGTATATCTTAAAAAAGAGACAAATATTTCGAATATTATTAAATACCAAGTAATTCTGCCTGATGCCAGTAAACTTGATTTTAATCTAAGAAAAAATCAAAAAAATCTTATTTTTAATGCATTAGCCATTATTACTTGCTTTTATATGCTAGGTTTAAATTTAAAACTAATCAATCAATTCAAAAATGTTCCTTTTACAGAAGGAAGAGGCGAAATACTAAAATCAAAATATAAGGGAAATAAATTAGAATTACATGACCATTCTTATAATGCTAGTCCTGTTTCTATGAGAGACACAATCGATATTTTTAATAAGTTTAAAAATAAACATTTAGTTTATGTCATAGGTGATATGAATGAGCTTGGAAATAAATCTAAAAAATTTCATATGGATTTAATTAAATATCTAATACTTATTAAGGCTAAAAAAGTAATTTTTGTTGGGTCAAAACTTTATTCGCTTAGAAAAAGATACAAAAGACTTCAGTTTGAATATTATGAGAATATAGATAGTGTTATAAGTAATGCAGAAAAAATATTTAATAGGAATAGCAAGGTATTTCTAAAAGGTTCAAATTCAATCAATTTACGAAAGTTGTCAAATCATTTAATAAGTTAACTATGATCTTATATTTAATTGAGTATTTAAATCTTGGTGCCCTAAATAATTTTTTAAATTATTTAACAGTTAGAACAGGTCTGGCGTTGTTTACTTCATTTTTTTTTATTCTCTTTTTTGGCCCATTTTTAATTAAAAGAATTGGGTCATACCAATCAATAGGTCAGCCTATTAGAGACGACGGCCCTGAGTCTCACTTAGTAGCTAAAAAAGGGACTCCAACAATGGGAGGAATTATAATTTTGATTTCTATAGTTGGATCAATGATTCTATGGGTCAATCCTGAAAGCTATATATCTTGGCCAATTATATTCCTTCTAATATCTTTTGGATTGGTTGGTTTTGCAGATGACTTTAGCAAAGTTAAGAAAAAATCAAGTAATGGAATTTCAGCGAAAATAAGAATCTTTTTTCAAATAATAATATCGTTGATATTTATTTATTGGATAACAACTTATAATGAAATTGATATTCAGTTATTATCCTTACCTTTTCTCAAGGATATATTTCTAAACTTAGGTTTATTTGCAATTCCATTCGTTATATTGGTAATTCTAGGATCAGCAAATGCGGTTAATCTTACAGACGGTCTTGATGGGCTAGCAATTGTTCCCATTATGATTGTCTCTGCGACTTTTGCTGTGATCTGCTACTTGGCAGGGAATATGATTTTTTCGAATTATCTTTACATTAATTATTTACCTGGAGCAGGTGAATTAACCGTTCTTTGCGCAGCCATAATTGGATCCGCTCTTGGCTTTTTATGGTACAACGCGCCTCCTGCAATGGTCTTTATGGGCGATACAGGCTCTTTATCATTAGGTGCTGCATTGGGGGGTATAAGTGTTCTAACCAAGCAAGAAATTGTATTAGCAATAGTTGGAGGAATATTCGTCGCAGAAGCGGTGTCAGTAATTCTTCAGGTTGGATCATATAAGTTAACCGGCAAACGAATATTCAAAATGGCTCCCTTACACCATCATTTTGAGAAGAATGGTATTGCAGAATCAAAAATAGTAATTCGTTTTTGGATAATCGCTTTAATTCTTGCTTTGATTGGACTCGCAACACTTAAGATTAGGTAACTAAATGTTGAAGTCAAAATGTTTTTCAAAGAAAAGCTATGTAGTCATCGGCATGGGAAAAACAGGATGTTCAATTTATAAATCTCTTATAAATAGTGGAGCCGTAATATATTTTTGGGAAGATAATCCTAAACACTCAAAAAAAATATCAAATAAAGGATATAAAAAGTATTCTTCTAAAATAAGTCAAATAGACTATGTTATACCTAGTCCTGGAATTGCTACAAAAGGAAAGTCAGCACATAAACTGATAAAAAAATTAACTTCAAAAAATACTAAACTGATAAGTGAATTAGATTTATTTCAAATATACCTGGATAATTTAAATATAAGGAACCAGATTAAAATAATTGCGGTTACAGGCACAAATGGAAAATCAACAACAGTATCGCTTATTCATCATATTCTTAAAAAAAATAAATTTAATACAGAGCTTGCGGGGAATATAGGTAACCCGATTTTCGAAACAAAGATGATTAAAAAAGGTTTTTATGTTTTAGAATTATCATCTTATCAATTAGAGAGCTCCAAGATATTTCAACCTGATATTGCCTGTATACTTAATTTAACTCCAGATCATTTGGCGAGACATAATACAATGTCCAATTATGGTAATGCTAAATTAAATATTTTTAAAAATATAAATAGCTCACAAAAA
>CACMAQ010000011.1:0-21865 GCA_902611715.1 uncultured Pelagibacteraceae bacterium
GGATACGTATTTATCTTTATCATTTACCGATTGGTTTAATTCGTTTTCAAGATTTTTATATTTATCTTGAATTTTTTCTAATTCTTCTTGCTTAATCATGAAGTGATTGAATCTTTTTCTCCACAAGATTAACAACGTGATCAACTATTTCGGGATTTTTTATTTTATGGTCAGCAACACCTGATAAATAAATCATATTATTCCCCTTTCCACCGCCAGTTACCCCAATATCGCTATTTAATGCTTCTCCCGGACCGTTTACAACACAGCCAATGATTGAGAGAGTTATAGGATCTTTAATATGTGACAATCTTCTTTCAAGCTCACGAACTGTATCAATTACTGGAAATGCCTGTCTAGCACAAGAAGGGCAGGAAATAATTTTAATACCCCTAGAAGCTAAATTTAAACTCTTCAATATCTCGTGTCCTACTTTGATTTCCTCTACTGGATCTGCTGTTAATGACACTCTAATTGTATCTCCAATCCCTTGTGAGAGAAGATTGCCAATACTTATGGATGACTTAATTGAGCCCGATAAATAAGTTCCTGCTTCTGTTAATCCAACGTGAAATGGATAATCACAAAGTTTTGCTAATTTTTCATAGGCTTCAATTGTAGTAAATACATCTGATGCTTTTACACTTATTTTGAAATTATCAAAATTATTGTCTTCAAGCAGGCGTATATTTTCTATTGCGCTCTCGACTAATGCATCGGCACAAGGTTTACTGTATTTTTTTAGAATTTTTTCATCAATGGAGCCTGCATTTACTCCTATTCGCATACAAATGTTATTTTGTTTAGCCGCATCAATAACCTCAATAATTTTATCTACTCCAATATTGCCAGGATTTATTCTTAAGCAAGCAGCGCCCGCATCAGCAGCTTCGATCGCACGCTTATAGTGAAAGTGAATATCTGCAACGATTGGTACATCCACATAATTAACGATCTCTTTTAGAGATTCTGTAGATTCTTGATCTGGACAAGATACCCTAACAATATCCGCACCTTCAGACACTAAATCATTGATTTGTTGTAATGTTGCATTAACATCTGATGTGAGCGTATTTGTCATTGATTGCACAGAAATTTTTGCATCGCCACCAACTTCTACACTTCCAACCTTAATCTTATTTGTACGCCTGCGTATTATTTTATTTTGAGAGTACTGACTCATAATTATTTATAAATTAGGTAGGTATTAAATATAATGAAAGAATTGATTTGAAAACTTAAAAAATCTGTTTTCTACCTATCTCGCCTATAGAGCCAAGAAATTTTGTTTGGCCGTTGTTCACTTTTATTGAAATGAGGCCCATATTCCCCGAGGTTACAAATATTTCGTCATTTTTTGATACCTCAAGATTAAGCTCTTCGCCCTCTTTAAAAACCTGACTAATTAATATTTCTTTTGAGTTATCAACTTCTATCCAGACTTCATTGTCAAATAATATTGATAAACTGACAGTTTCCAAAAAATTTTTCTTATTGTCGGATAAGCTAGCAGATCGTTTAGAGTTACTTAAAGACGGATTTAATTTTTCTGTGTTTGTTTGATTAAAGTTTGAGAATTTATTTTCAGCTAAATTATTTTCTAGATCATTTTGGGTTATTATTTCAGTATTATCTAATTTCAATTCAACAGATAAATTGTTATTTTTTAAAGAGTAATTAAAGCTTAAAATTATAACAACTAAAAATAATGGTAATAATATTTGTAATTTAAAATTATTCATCAGAGATAAAGTAAAATTAGCCACTGATAGATTGTTTGATAACTTAGAAGAATCTTCTATTGAAGAATGAGTAAAAGTAATTTTTTTTTCAGGAACCTCTACACCTAGGTGTTTTGCGTATAAAAAAAGTAGATGCTTTTGTGGAAATAAGTCCACTTCACTTTCATTAAGATTTTCAATATTATAAATAACTTTTTTTGAAATTTTTGTCTCTTTACTTAAATCATCTACTGAACAGCCCCTTGCTTCTCTCCGGTTCTTAATTTCTAATAGAAAATTTTGGTACATATGCATTGAATTAATTAAACCTTAATCTAAAAAATATAAACCCATCAATTACCCAAAATGATTATTTCTTAAAGAATAGTAGTTAATATCAAGCATAGCCACTATATCTGGTCAAGCTGAAATACAGAATGTAACGCATTTACAGCCTTTTCGGTTTTATCTTTATCTATTAAGACGCTTATCTTTATTTCAGATGTTGAGATTACTTCAATATTGATTTTATTTTTGGATAAACATTCAAACATTTTTGCAGCTATACCTGGTTGATTTCTCATTCCTGATCCGATTATAGAAACTTTTGAGAGGTTTTTTTCGTTTAAAACCTTTGAAATCTTAAGTTTTTTTTGTAAATTTTCTAAAATTTTTAATGTTTTATCAAGATCTATCATTGGGATTGTAAAAGTAAGATTTGTCATTTTTCTCTCAATAAAATTGTTCTGAACAATCATGTCAACATTAACTGAATTCTCTGCAAGCTTATTAAAAATCTCTGCAGCAACTCCCGGTTTATCTTCCACATCAATAAGAGTTATTTTTGCCTCATCTTTGGAATAAGCAACTCCTGTTACGGCCCTATCACTTTCATTATTCACATCATTTGAAATTAAAGTTCCCTTATCAGACGGACTGAATGTTGATCGAACATATACATCTACATCATTACTCATTGCAGATTCAACTGAAGCTGTTTGCAAAACTTTAGCACCTTGTGAAGCCATTTCGATCATCTCTTCATAAGAAATTTTATCTAATCTTCTTACATTTTCTGTCATTCTAGGATCAGAGGTATAAACTCCATCAACATCAGTATAAATATCGCACCTTTCAGCTTTGATTGCTGAAGCAATGAATACTGCAGTGTTATCTGAACCTCCACGACCAATAGTCGTGATTCTACCCTCATTTGAAATACCCTGAAAACCAGCTACGACAGCTATCTTTTTGTTTTCAAAATCCTTAATGATTTTATCCGGTATCACTTTATCAATAAATGAGTTTCTATGCGAACCTCTAGTAATTATTGGGACTTGCCAACCAAGCCAAGATCGAGATGGTAGACCAATTTTTTTTAGAGCCAGTGACATCAATCCTGCTGTTACTTGCTCTCCTGATGAAACAACAACATCATATTCACTATCATCATTATAATTTATCTTATCGACATGCTCTATCAGCCGATTAGTGGTTCCAGACATAGCTGAAACAACTACAACTATATTATTGCCTTTATCATATTCTGATTTGACAATATTAGCTGCGGATTCAATTAATTCAGTTGTAGCTACTGATGTTCCGCCAAATTTTAAAACTATAGTGGACATTTGACTTTTCGTTATTAAATTGTGTTACGTAATACTCTAAACAAAACAAGGATTACTTTAATACGATACTTTAATCAAGTATTAGTTAAATGATTGATTTATGGACATTTCTTCGATTGATAAAACTGAAATTGACAAGTTTAAAAACCTTGCCAAGGAATGGTGGAAGCATGATGGCAAGTTTAAAACACTGCATAAATTTAATCCCATAAGACTGGAATATATAATCAATACGATTAAAGATCATTATGCAATAGACCAAAAAAATGAACTACCCTTAAAGGGATTATCAGTTTTGGATATTGGATGTGGTGGTGGACTAATGAGTGAACCATTGGCAAGATTAGGTGCAGAAGTAACCGGCATTGATGCTTTAGAGAAAAATTGCATCACTGCAAAAATTCATGCTGAAGAAAATAATTTAGATATTAATTATCTTAATACAACTGCTGAAAATCTTAACAAAAATAAAAAGTATGACGTCATTTTAAATTTGGAAGTAATAGAACATGTAAACAATCCAAAAAATTTTATTAAAGAATGTAGTGGCCTGGTATCTGATAATGGTATTATGTTTATAGCAACTATTAATAAATCCATCTTTTCGCTTATTTTTGCAAAGTTTATGGCTGAATATGTATTAGGATTTCTTCCAAAAGGCACACATGATTGGAATAAATTTTTAACTCCTGAGGACATTTACTCTTTTTTTATTCAAAATAACTTTGATGTGATTAGTAATACAGGTGTAAATTATAATCCATTAAGAGACGAATGGTTTATGTCTAAAAGAATGGATGCAAATTTTATTGTTTCTGGAAAAAAAAATTAATTATCTTCTTTTATCCATGGAATAGAAGTTACCTCAATGCCCTCATCATTTAAATCAGTTACTTCTTCTTTTGTAGCATTACCATATACTGGCTTTTTATTAGATTTATTGTAGTGAATTCTTCTTGCTTCGTATGCAAACTGGTCTCCGACAAACTCAAAATTTTGTTTAACAAATTTATTTACTTCTTTTACTTTATTTCGAAAATCTCTGAGTACTTTTTCGTTTGGAGAAACGTTAGTTTTTTTTACGGATACATTTGGCCTTGAAAGTTCTTTAGTAATATTTGGGGACCCGCACGAAACACATTGAACTAACTTTTTTTTGATTTGTGTTTCACATGACTTGGATGACCCAAACCAACCTTCAAATGAATGAGAACACTCACTACATTGTAAATTAAATACGATCATAATAGCTATATATTGTAATTATATTGTTTATTTCAATATTTGTGTCCTGAAACTTGGTATATTAGCTCTAATTTTAGCAAGCTTTTTAAAGTCCAAACTAGCCATTATAATACCTTTACCTGCCTTTTTTTCAGCCAATATCTGACCCCATGGTGATACAATTAGACTGTGTCCATAGGTATGGCGCTTTAATGAATTTTTTCCATATTGCGCAGGAGCTAAAACATAAGAACAATTTTCAATAGCTCGTGTTTTTACAAGATTATGCCAGTGAGCTTTACCTGTAGTGGTTGTGAATGCTGAAGGAATAGTAATTAACTTTGCCCCCATCATCACTTGTTTTCTATAAAGTTCAGGGAATCTTAAATCATAACAAATTGATAAACCAGTTTTTCCCCAAGGAGTATTAGTAACCACAACTTTTTTACCTGGTTTAAAGATTTTGGATTCTTTGTAGCTTTCTTTTTTGGATATTTTCACATCAAACATATGAATTTTATCGTACTTACATTGAATATTACCTTTGCTGTTTATCAAATAGGAGCGATTATACAATTTGTTCTTATTATCTTTGATAACAATAGAGCCAAGCAATATCCATACTGATTTTTTCTTTGCAATTTTTGTAAATTCAATAAGAAATGGATCTTCCTTCTCCAGAAAGACTGACCTTTTTAATTTTTGTCGATCTAATGAGATAATATTTGTAACTTCTGGTGTTGAAAGTAAAGATGCGCCTTTATCAATAGCTTTATTTGAAAGATCGATTGTCTCGTTTAAGTTTTTATAGATATCTGAACTTGATGTAAGCTGAAGACAGGCGGCTATTAAATTATTTTTCATTTAAAATTTTATCAAGCGTACCCGACATCTCAAGTTTATTTAATTCTTCGAATCCACCAATATGCAGCTCTTTAAAAAAAATTTGTGGAACAGTTCTTTTTCCGTTAGCTCTTTCTAACATAATATCTCTTTGGGAGGGATCGTCTTGAATGTTAATTTCTTGATATTTAATTTGTTTTTTATCAAGGAGTTTTTTTGCTAAGTCGCAATATCCACAATTATAGGATGAATAAATAATTATTTGGTCGCTCATAAATTTAGATTCTATTATCGATGAATTGTTCAGTCAAATTAAACTATTAGGTTATAATAAAGATGAGGAAAAAAAAGAAAATTTAATTAAATATGAAGATTATAAAATAGTCTCTGTTTTCACTGAGGAAACGGGTTGTTATTTTAAAAAATAATTAACAACTTTATTATTTGCGGGCAATAATTTTGTTTTCTTCAAGTCCTTTGCAGACACCCATCTTAAAAGCTCCCCTTCTTTACTTATAATTTTTCCTGTCCATTCAGTTACCTCGAATACATACATCATTAATAAAAATGAACGATATTGGTGCTTAAAAAATTCATAGTTTGATAGTTTGCTAATATTTATTTTAATATTTAATTCTTCCTTTAGCTCCCTAAATAATGCGACTGCAAAATTTTCGTTATTTTTCAATTTTCCGCCTGGAAACTCCCAAGAATTGATAAAAGAATCCTTTTGTTTTCTGCTCATTAAGAGAATTTCGCCATTTTTATTTTTTATAATTGCAGAAGAGCAAAATACTACCTTCATGTCCTGTATGCTGCGTTGATATCAACATATTTGTGAGAAAAGTCACATGTTTGTGTCTTGTAAGAATAATTACCTTGTCCAAGGTCAAGTTTTAGATCAATTTCTTTGCTTGCCATATATTTTTTTAATTTTTGTAAATTTAATTTTTTATACTCTGCCCCATTAGCAACAACTATTTGCTTACCTATATAAATCTTAAGTTTTTTTGGGTCTATTTTTTCATATGTTTTACCAATTGCCATTACAATTCTCCCCCAATTTGGATCATTTCCGTAAAAAGCTGTTTTTACAAGTGGGGAATTTGCGACTGCCTTAGCAATTCTTTTTGCCTGCGGTGAATTTTTAGCACTTTCAACTTTTATGTTTATTAATTTTGTTGCACCTTCACCATCTCGTACAATTTGTTCCGCTAAATATTTAACAACAGGAAGTAAAGAGTTTTTTATTTTTGATATTCTCTTGTCTTTTATTGATGAAATCTTATTTTTTAATGAAACACTATTAGTGCTAGTCATAATTACTGTATCATTTGTAGATTCATCTCCATCAACAGTTATTTGATTGAATGACTTATTTACAAGATCTTTTAATAATTTCTGTAAAATATTTTGAGGTATTAAACAATCTATAAAAATAAATCCCAACATTGTTGCCATGTTTGGCTCTATCATTCCAGACCCTTTCGCAATCCCTGTGATTGTGATTGTTTTGTTTTCAATCACTTTTTTTACAGAAATTGCTTTTGGAAAAGTATCGGTTGTCATAATTGATTGAGCTGCTTGTAACCAATTATTAGATTTTGATTTATCTTTTTTTAAAGCATTTAATATTTTTTGTTCAGGAAATTTTTCTCCAATAATACCTGTAGATGCAAAAAATACCTTCTTAACTGAGACTTTGAATTTACTAGAAACAAAGTTACTTATTTTCGTTAACGCATTAATACCTGCCTGGCCTGTAAAAGTATTTGCATTTCCTGAATTAACAATCAGTGCTTCTATTTCTTTATTTTTTAAATTTTTTTCGTTCCAGTCCAGTGTGCATGATCTTAATGAGGACTTTGTAAAAACTTCAGCAACCGTGGTTTTATTTTTAAAAAGAAATAAAGCTAAATCCAGTCGTTTCTTATTGTACAAGCCTGCAGAATATACATACAATTCAATGCCCTTAATCTGTTTAATCTTTTCAATGTTTTTTGGCGCTAAAGGTGATTTTTTTAACATTTTCAGAACAATCAAATATGAGTGATTTAAGTAATTTTATCTTAATTGGTGTTAGTATTTAAGGTATAAATGCTTGCAATTAAATAGAAAATACAAATATCTACTCAAATGTTAAAAGTTAACTCATTTTTTAATACAATTTTTAGCCGAAGTGAAAAGAAAAAATTAGCGGAATTTCAGCGTACTGTACAATTAATTAATGATTTGGAACCTGAAATTGAAAAGCTATCTCAAGATACACTTCTTAAAAGAATTTCAGAAATTAAATCTGAAATATCAAATGGAGAGAAAATTGATGACTATTTAGTAGAGTCTTTTGCAATGGTGCGTGAGGCTTCCAAAAGAACGCTTGGTCAAAGACATTTTGATGTTCAATTGATTGGTGGCATGGTTTTGCACAATGGTGGAATTTCAGAGATGAAGACTGGTGAAGGAAAAACACTTGTATCTACTTTGGCTGCGTTCCTAAATTCTCTTTCTGGAAAAGGTGTTCATATAGTTACAGTAAATGATTATCTTGCACGTCGTGATGCAGAATGGATGGGTTCTATATTTAATTATTTGGGTCTATCAGTTGGATGTTTAACTAACGATTTAGAGGGACGTGAGAAAAGAAAAGAACAATATGCCTGTGACATTACTTACGGAACCAATAATGAATTTGGCTTTGATTATTTAAGAGATAATTTACGTGTATTAAAACAAAACATTGTACAGCGAGATCATAACTTTTGTATTGTTGATGAGGTTGATAGTATATTGATAGATGAATCCAGAACACCACTTGTAATTTCAGGTGCTATAGAAGATAAAACAACTCTTTATAATTCAATTAATAAAATAATTCCTTTTCTAAATAATGATGATTTTGAAATAGATGAAAAAACAAAAACAGCAAATTTAACAGACGCAGGAAATGATAAAGCTGAAAAAATATTAAAAGAAAGAAATATTATATCTGAAGGGACTTTATATGATATTTCAAATGTTGCAGTAGTACACCATATAAATCAAGCTTTAAGAGCAAACAAACTATTTGAAAAAGATAGGGACTATATTGTTAAGTCAGGAAGTGTAGTAATTGTTGATGAGTTTACAGGCAGGACGATGGAAGGTAGAAGATATGGGGATGGATTGCATCAAGCAATAGAAGCAAAAGAAAATGTTAAAGTTCAAAATGAAAGCCAAACGCTAGCTTCAATAACCTATCAAAATTACTTTAGACTATATAATAAGATTTCTGGTATGACGGGAACTGCGATCACTGAAGCAGAGGAATTTGGTGATATTTATAATTTGTCTGTTTTCGAAATACCTACAAATATTCCAGTTTCACGAATTGACAACGAAGATGAAATCTATAGAACAGCCGAGGAAAAATATGATGCTATTATTAAACAAATTAAAATATGTAATGAAAAAAGCCAACCTGTCTTAGTTGGAACAACGAGTATTGATAAATCTGAGAAAATTTCAAAGAAACTAAGAAATAATAAAGTTAAACATGAGGTACTTAACGCCAAACACCACGAGCAAGAGGCAAAAATTATTGCTAATGCCGGTGAACCAGGTGCTGTTACAATTGCAACAAACATGGCAGGAAGAGGAACCGATATTCAACTTGGCGGTAATTACGAATTTAATTCAAGCACTAAAAATAGTCAGGATAATTTAAAAAGGCTTAAAGAAACAATTACACAAAAAAAGGATGAAGTGATTAAAGCTGGTGGTCTTTATGTAATTGGAAGTGAAAGACATGAAAGTAGAAGAATAGATAATCAGTTAAGAGGAAGGTCTGGTCGTCAAGGTGATCCTGGGGAAACAAAGTTCTTTATTAGTTTAGAAGATGATTTAATGAGAATTTTTGGATCAGAAAAAATAGATAGTGTTTTAAAAAGCCTTGGCTTGAAAGAAGGAGAGTCAATTAAACATGCATGGATTTCAAAAGCACTTGAGAGAGCGCAAAAAAAAGTAGAAGGAAGAAATTTTGATATAAGAAAAACTTTGTTAAAATTTGATGATGTCTTAAATGACCAACGTAAAACGATATTTGAACAAAGAGTGGAGTTAATGAATGCAGACAATATTTCAGAAATTGCAAATGAAATGCAATACGATGTTGCTGATGAAATTGTTGAACGTTATTGCCCAGAAAAATCGTATGCTGATCAATGGAACTTACAAGACCTTCAAGATGAAATAAATCAATACTTTTCAAAAAAAATCGATTTAAATTTAGATAACTCAGAAGGTGATATTAATCAGCAATTTATTAAAGATAAAGTTTACGCGCTAATAAACGAAAATACCGTAAACAGAAAAGGTAATCATTCTGAAGAAGAGGTTAATTCTGCTGAACGAATGGTTATGCTGAAAATTTTGGATGATAAATGGAAAGATCATATCAATAACCTTGAACAACTTAGGTCAACTATTGGTTTAAGAGGGTACGGTCAAAGAGATCCCCTAAATGAATATAAAAATGAGGCGTTTGGATTATTTGAGGAACTAATAAATAATCTAAAAATTGATGTTTCTAAAATCTTTTCAAGAATGAGATTAAGAGAAAAGCAAAACCAAACTTTAAATGAGAATAGTGTGTCTGAAAAAATTAACCAATCAGCTATAAAGACAAAAAAGATATCAAGAAATGCCCCTTGCCCATGCGGTTCAGGTAAAAAGTACAAACATTGCTGTGGTAAAATTAATTAAATAAATAAGTTAATATGCCGGTAAACAACATGGCAAGTATAGCTCCTAAAACAATTCGTCCTAAAAAACTACTATAAAATCTTTTTTTATTGCTAGATTTCCCAAATTTTTCATCAAGAACAGTATTAGCTGCTGTGGTCTTTTCACTAAATAATCCCGACCTTCCTATTTGAAGATATCTTTCTTGTCTTGCATGTTTTAAATCATTTCCATGTTGATTTGAGAGCATATTTAAATATTTTTCAATTTCATCTCCAACAGACTCAATTGCCCGATGAGGATTTCTATGTGCGCCACCTGTAGGCTCTCTAACAATTTTGTCAATTACATCAATTTTTAACATATCTTCTGCTGTAAGCTTAAGGGCTGATGCCGCCTCAACTGTTTTTGTATTATCTTTCCATAAAATTGACGAACAGCCCTCTGGAGAAATTACTGAATATATGGAGTTCTCCAACATAATGACTGTATTTCCTGTACCAATAGCAACTGCACCGCCTGATCCTCCTTCACCAATTATTATTGCTACAATTGGAACACCCAAAGAAAGACAACACTCGGTTGTTTTTGCTATTGCTTCAGACTGTCCTCGCTGTTCAGCTCCTACCCCAGGGTAAGCGCCAGGGGTGTCTACAAAGGAAATTACTGGAATGTCAAATTCCTCTGCAAGTTTCATTAATCTTTGAGCTTTTCTGTATCCCTCAGGCCTAGGCATTCCAAAATTATGTTCAATTCTTGAAGTAGTATCATGTCCTTTTTCGTGACCAATAACCAATACTGTTTTACCTCTAAATTTTCCAAACCCACCAAGAATGGCTTTATCTTCTGAAAAAAAACGATCACCTGATAATGGAAAAAAATCCTCAATTAGATTTTGAATATATTCCCTAGTTTTTGGTCGTTGCGGATGCCTTGCAACGAGTGTTCTTTGCCAAGGCGATATTGAAGAATATATCTTTTTATAGGTTTCGTTTATTTGGTCCTCAACTTGCGTAATTTCTTCAAGAAGATTATCTGATGGAGCATTATCATTTAAGCTTTTGAGCTCATGTACCTTATTATCAAGTTCCTCGATGGGCTTTTCAAACTCAAGATAGGTGTTCATTTAATGATAAATTATTTGCTTAGAGTTTCTATTAATTTTGTTTGCTCAATAATTTGCTCAGCTTGCCTTATTGATGCTGCATCTATTAATTTTCCATTTAGCGTAGCAGCGCCCGCACCTGACTCCTGTGCTTTTTTCATTGCTTCAAGGATGTCTCTTGCTTTTTGAACTTCTTTTTCAGGTAATGTAAATACCTCATTTGCCAGGTCCACCTGACTAGGGTGAATAGCCCATTTGCCCTCACATCCAAGAATTGCTGTTCTTCTTGCATGAGATTTAAAACCTTCTGGATCTGAAAAATCTCCGAAAGGGCCGTCAATAATTCTTACACCATGAGCTCTTCCAATAGTTGTCATTTTTGATATTGGATAATGCCACATGTCATTCCAGTGAGTTTTTCTCTCTCCCTCAATTTCATCTGTTAATATAGAATAGTCTCGATTAGATCCACCGATATTAGTTGTACGCATTCTTACTGAAGCTGCATAATCAGCGTAACCAAAATGGAGAGATTCAATTCTTTTACTCCCAGTTAAGATATTATCTAGGTTTGTTATACCCATTGATGTTTCAACTATAAGTTCAAAGCCTATTTTCTTTTGTCGTTGAGTTTTATCTTCTATTTGCGTCACTAACATGTCAATTGCATAAACATCCTCTGGAACACCAACTTTTGGTATCATAATCAAATCTAATCGTTCACCACCATTCTCCATTAAGTCAACTACATCCCTATAACAATAATGAGTATCCAATCCATTAATTCTTACTGAAATAGTTTTTTTGCCAAAGTCATGATTGTTTAGTGCTTTGATAACATTTTCCTTTGCTTGTTCTTTATCTTGCGGCGCTACAGCATCTTCAAGGTCCAAACAGATTATATCTGCATTGCTTGCTGAAGCTTTCTCAAACAAATCTGGCTTTGACCCTGGCACAAATAACTGAGATCTGTTTATTCTTGTAGTGTTAGAGGGTACAGGTGTGAAACTCATTTTGTTGGTTTATCATTATAAAATCCTCTTTTCAAGGACAACTTATATTACAATTATTCTTTGAATACCTTAGATAATGGGTGGTTATGTTCCACTGTACTTTTTAATCTATCACTAAGGACATGAGTATAAATTTGTGTTGTAGATATATCTGAATGTCCAAGCAACATTTGCAATGATCTTAAATCCATGCCGTTAGCAAGTAGATGAGATGCAAAGGCATGTCTTAGCTTATGAGGGCTTACATATTTAGAATCAATATTAGTTTCTTTACACAAAACTTTTAAAAGTTGATGGAATCTCTGCCGAGTAATATGGCCAAGCTTTGAATTTCTTGAAGGAAAGAGCCATTTGTCTTCATTTTTATCAGTTTTAAGAAATTCTATTCTTACTTTTAAATACTTTTCTATTGTAGTTAAAGTGTTTTGATCAACGGGTACGAGTCTTTCTTTATTTCCTTTACCTGTAACAAATATAAAATTTTCTTTTTCGTATAAAGATGATAATTTTAATTCAACTAGCTCAGAAACTCTTATTCCTGTTGCATATAATATTTCAATCATAGTCAAAAGTCTTAACCCTTTAATAGAGTCATCATTTTTAGCTGTCTCCAATAGTCTATCTACCTGGTCATTTGTTAAAAAAATTGGCAGCTTAGAGTTTTTTTTGGGAAGTGATATTTGCGAGAATGGATTATCTTTCAGTATATTTTCAGTAACTAGGAAATCGAAAAAATGTCTTAACGAAGATAATTTCCTGAGGATTGTTGACCTCTCAAACCCTAAATCGTTCATCATTGAAATGTATTTTTCAATAGATTTTCTTGAAAATATTTGTACAGATGATTTGCTTATTGTTTGTCTTTCTAAAAACTGATTTATATCACTTTTATAAGATTCAATCGTATTATTGCTTAAACCTTTCTCAGATATCAGCGATTCTAAGAAATTTTCAATTATAGATTTTTCTATTTTTGGCACTATAAATTGTACTTTGCAAAATACTCTAATATATAGTCTTGTGCGTAAGCTTCATTAATCTCAAACAACCCATCTATTATAAGAAAAATCGAAAACTCATCATTCTCATTAAAATTATCATCACCATGTAATATGTTTAGCAAAATAATTTTTTCACCAATTTGATTTTCAAGAGATTCAAAATAATTATGAAGTTTTATATTTGCAGTTATTGAGGAGACTTTATTCAATTCATTTGGAGTTTTCCAATAACCAATTTTTTTTGAATTTGTAATAAGTTCGTAATACTTAACTATAATATTCTTCTGCCTATCGGAAAAACCCTTATAATCAATTAATTGATTTAAGTCAGTCTCTTTTATTGCCTTACCATTCGCCAATGAAAGATAAAACTCAGCTTTAGAAAACTCTAACGTATTTGAATTGATATTTAATTTACTCACCCACTCATTACATTTTTCTGGGTCATCATTTAGTACAAGGACAAGGCAAATGCCCGAAACATTTTCGATATAATCTGATTTTGGCTGAACTATTTTTATTTTATCATAAATCATTAAAGCTGCTGTTTCCAACATTCCATGTGCACTAAATAAACTTACATATTTGGGTATTTTATTTACTAAATCAGCCTGTGATGAAGTTTTTCTTATATCTTTAAAGATTTTAATTCGCTCTATTAAAGCTGAATTATCCTCACCATAGTTCTTAGCGTTACCTAGATCAAGGGATTGGTAAATCTCCGCAAGGTATTTGTGCTCAATCAAACCTTTTTTGACAAGTTCTTCAGCAATTGAAATTTTTTTAAGATTGTTTTTCTTATAATTCAAAAAGTAGAACAATTTAAATTTTAATGGTGAGTTTATAGTAATATATTTATCAATATCGACATTGTATTTTTGTAATAAAATTAAATTAATTAGATTTATTTCCTTGAGATTTTCAACTTTAATTTCATCACTATAAATAATTTCAGATAATAAAGATAAATACTCTTCATCATAATTATCATCATCTCTCATTAAAGAAATATTTAGATCAAGAGTTAGTTTATTAGATGACATTGCATTGCAAAATGATGCAAAATATAAATCGCTTAATCTTTCTGATATTAAATGAGAGCTGCTATTACAAATTCTTTTGTATTGATTATAGATAAGTAAGTTATCTATCATTCCATTACTTAAAATATCGTTTATTTCATCGCTATTTAGTAAGCTAAATAATTGAGACATATTTTTATAATAACCTCTTGAGATTAAAAAATCTGATTTAATATTTAAAAAAGATAATGAGTCATTATTTGACTTATTGGGTGGAGCTGCTGTAGTTAAGATTACATTTTTTACTAGGTTTGTAAGAGTTAAACTTGTGCTTTCTATAGGAGCTGTATTAATTAAATATGCTATATCCTCTAAATCAGACCCATCCCATATATTAGCTTCGAATCCGCCATTAGTAGGATCATATAAACCTATAGCATCGGCTTTAGTGAATAGAAAATTTTCCTGTTTTACGGTTTGATTAGTTAAGTTTAATGCTTCTTGCGTATTTGATTTCTCAGCAGAGCTTTCAATTTCACTTATAATACTGTTCTCTTGCCAAATTTCATATGGCTCTTGACTCAGAATATCTTCTGCTAAGATATCAATATTAATGAAAAATGAGCTTATAAGAGATAAACTAATGATATATAATGTGACTTTATTATAAATGCTTTTAAAAAACATATTAATTTCTTTTAACAGAATATTTTAAAACTGTGAAATTTATTCACATTTAATAATGTCAAAAAAAAGACTTCCACAAACAAAAAAAAACATAGTTTTTCTAGGCCATATGGGCTCTGGTAAAACAACTATTGGAAGAGGTTTATCAAAAAAATTAGGTTTAGACTTTTATGACACGGATAAAGTAATTGAAAAGGAAATGGACCAAAAAATTGCAAGAATTTTTGATGAAAGTGGTGAGAGAGTCTTTAGGAATGTTGAAAAAAAAATTACTTTAAGATTGTTAGATAAAAAAGATACTATCATTGCACTAGGTGGAGGTGGCTTTGAAGAGTCAAAAATAAGAAAGTTAATATTGAATAAATGTATTTCAATATGGTTAAAATGTGATTTGAATATTTTAGAAAAAAGATGTAGATTATCAAAAAATAGGCCCCTGTTGTCAAATAAGAATATAAAAGTAGAATTTGAAAGATTAGACAAAATTAGACAGAAAAATTACTCCAAAGCTAAATTCACAATTGATGTGAGCAAAAAAAATAAATATCAAATAATAAAAGAAATTACCGAAGCCTTGAAAATCTAATAATGAAAAAAACTTTAGAGGTAAAGACTGGAACAGATAAATATAAAATCTTTATTGGTGATAATATTTTATCAAGCTCGGGGGCATTAATCAAAAAGAAATTAATAAGACAAAGAGTTTTTATAATTACTAATAAATTAATCTACAAGCTTTACGGAAAAAAATTAGAAAACTCACTTAAAAAAAATAAAATAAGCTTTAGTAAGATAATAATTAATGATGGTGAGCGATACAAAAATACTAAAACTATTCATTTAATAACATCTAAACTTCTCAAAAATAAGGTTGATAGAAACGATACTTTAATTGCTTTTGGTGGAGGTGTTATTGGTGATATTGTTGGTTTTTCAGCGAGTATTACATTAAGAGGTATTAATTTTATTCAAATACCAACAACATTATTATCGCAAGTTGATTCTGCAGTAGGAGGCAAAACAGGGGTAAATACTATAGAAGGCAAAAATCTGATAGGTACCTTTTATCAACCAAAATTAGTGATTTCGGATGTCTCACTGTTAAAAACTCTCCCAAAAAGGGAGATTTTATCTGGCTACGCTGAAATAATTAAATACGGACTTATTATGGATAAAAAATTCCTTAATTGGCTTTTAGATAATGAGTCGAAGCTTCAGAAATTTAACAAAAAATATTTAATTAAGGCTGTTTTCCACTCTTGCAAAAATAAAGCAATAATTGTAAGAAAAGATGAAAAAGAAAAAAATATAAGAGCAATACTTAATTTAGGCCATACTTTCGGACATGCTATTGAAGCAATAAATAATTACCAAAAATCATTAACACATGGAGAAGCTGTATCTATTGGCATCATGATGGCTCTAGATATGTCTTCACTTCAAGGGGATAGTTTAAATAAAAATATTAATCAAATAAGAGATCATTTTCAAAAATTAAAAATGAAAACCAAAATACCTAACAATATTAAAAGAAAGACAACACTTAATAAATTTAAAGAGATAATGAATTCTGATAAAAAAGTAAAAAATAATCATATTAATCTAATACTTTTAAAAAGCTTAGGTAAAGCTTATTTAGCCGATCGATATTCAACTAGAAAATTAGATAACGTGATAAACAAATATATAAATTAGATGATATTTGAAATTATAGTGTTATTTCTAGCCATAATAGTTCTTTTGGCATTTTCTGCGTTTTTCTCTGGTTCAGAAACAGCACTAACAGCGAGCACACGAAGTAGGTTAACCGGCCTTGGAATGAAGGGTAAAAAGAATTCTAATGTTGCGATAGATTTATTGAATAAGAAAGAAGCCTTAATTGGCGCAATTTTACTTGGTAATAATTTAGTCAATATTCTTGCTTCAGCTTTAGCTACTAGTTTATTAATTAAAATTTTTGGTAATACAGGAGTTGCTTATGCTGTAATCATAATGACAGCATTAATTGTGATTTTTGCAGAAATTCTTCCTAAAAGCTATGCTATTGCAAATGCTGAGAAAATGGCACTATTGGTAAGTCCATTTTTAAAACCATTTGTAACCATCTTGGCGCCAGTAACATGGCTGATGGAAAAAATCGTTTTTACTATTTTAAATATAATCGGAATTAAACACGACCAGAATGCAAGAAGTTTATCAGTAGCTGATGAAATTAGAGGAACTGTAGATCTCCATCATAAAGAAGGCAGATTGTTTAAAATGGATAAAGATATGGTGACTGGAATTTTAGATTTATCAGAAACGACTGTTGAGGATATTATGGTTCACAGAAGTAACATCTTTATGGTTAATATTGATGAAGATCCTGAAAAAATAATAAGCCAAGTTGTTGAAAGTCCGTATACAAGAATACCCGTATGGAAAGACAATAATGAAAATATTATTGGTCTATTACATGCAAAAAATCTGTTAAGAAAGCTAAATGAACTTAAGTCTGTAAAAATTTCAAGAGATGATATAAAGCAATCATTAATTAAAACTTGGTTTGTGCCAGAAACAACACCTTTAAAAAATCAATTACAAATGCATCTAAATAGAAAAATTAAATTAGCAATGGTTGTTGATGAATATGGTGTATTAAATGGAATGATAAGCCTTGAAGATATTATTGAAGAGATTGTTGGAGAAATCAGCGATGAACATGATATCGATTTAACTGATATTGTAAGAAATAAAGATGGCACAATTAAAGTACAAGGATCTACAGAAATAAGAAACATTAATAGAAGTTTTGGTTGGGACCTACCTGATGAAGATGCAAATACTATTTCTGGCTTAATAATAAATGAGTCAAGGTCTTTTCCTAAAGCAGGACAAGTTTTTCAATTTTATGGGTTTAAATTCGAAATAATTGAAACAAAAAAAAATTTGATTTCGCAAGTAAAAATTGCATCACTTAATTAAATCATATTCTGACTTTATATAAAGTTTTAATCTTATTGAGTGTATCTCTGTCAATATTTCTTCTTTAAGTATATTATGAACAATCCTCTCTCTTTGAATTCTTGAATGTCCATCAAAAGACTCTGAAACAATAATAATTTTAATATGTGAAGTATCTTTGTTATCACCTGCGTAGTGATTTTTGTGTTGATCTGAAAAGTTTATAATTTTTAAAAAAGACGGGTTTAAATTGTCATTTATTTTCTTATCTATAGATTCTTCTAGAGTCATGTATATTAACCTAATCTAACATATGAAAAGACAATATGAATAATAGAAAATGTCATTTTGAGGGGTGTGAAGACATAGCTGAATATCGCGCTCCGTCTTCACCTAAAGATCTAGGGAAATATATTTGGTTCTGTTTAAAACACATAAAAGAATATAACAAAAAATGGAACTATTTTTCGGATATGACAGCCGATGAAATTGAGACATTTATCGAAAATGACATAATTGGCCACAGAAAAACTAAGCAAATAGGATCAAATGACACAAGTTACTTTGAAAAAATCTCTAAAATATCTGAAAGAATGTTTCATGGCATGAATAATCTTGAAAATATGCTCGTACATCCTAGTTATTATAGTTCTAAGTATTTAAATGCTCTTGCCACTTTAGGAATAGATAATAAGGAAAGTTCACTCAATGAAATTAAGTCCAAATTCAAAAAGATTGTAAAAGAATTACACCCTGATACAGTTGGAAACGATGAAAACAATAAAGAAAAATTAACTAGGGTTTTAGAGGCCTATAAAATAATAAAGGAACAATATGACAGCAACAGAAAACCTAATGCAAAGTAAACCTGATATATCCATATCTGTTAATCAAGCCTTTGGATTTGATACAGATCTTCATGTCGAGGGTTTTTCTGAGAAATCAGATTATGTTCCTGATATCGATTCTAGCTATTGTTTTGATAAGGCAACTACCATGGCAATACTCTCTGGATTTAAATACAATAGAAGAGTTATGGTTCAAGGATTACATGGCACTGGGAAATCAACGCATATTGAACAAATTGCTGCTCGACTTAATTGGCCTTGCGTAAGAGTCAATCTTGATAGTCATATAAGTAGAATCGATTTAATTGGTAAAGATGCGATTGTATTAAATGACGGCAAACAAGTTACAGAATTTCAGGATGGAATTTTACCTTGGTCATTACAAACACCTACAGCTTTAGTATTTGATGAATATGATGCTGGAAGACCAGATGTAATGTTTGTAATTCAAAGGGTATTAGAGTCAGAGGGAAAATTTACATTACTAGATAAGAACAGAGTTTTAACACCGAATCCATATTTTAGATTATTTGCAACTACAAACACTGTTGGATTAGGAGATACAACAGGACTATATCATGGTACGCAGCAAATAAACCAAGGGCAGATGGATAGGTGGAGCATAGTTACTACTCTTAACTATTTAGATCTTGAACAAGAAAAAAAGATAATGCTCTCGAAAGTTCCTTCATTTAATAACCCTGAAAAGGAAGAGATCATTGAATTGATGATAAAGGTTGCTGATTTATCCAGAAAAGGTCTTGCAAATGGCGATATATCAACGGTTATGAGTCCCAGGACAGTTCTCACTTGGGCCCAAAATTCTGAAATTTTTGATCACAATTATTCCGCAGCATTTAAACTTACTTTCTTAAATAAGTGTGATGAAAGTGAAAGACAAATTATAGCCGAGTACTATCAACGCTGTTTTGGAGAAGAGGTCACAACTGAAGCAAGCAAATTTGATTTAGTTTAGTGAAAGAAGATTTTTTAGAAGATATCAAAAAAGCTATATCTTCCACTGCACGGGCAATAGCTGAAGATAAAGAAATTGATGTTGTGTTTGAAGATAATCTAACAACAACTGATAATAAAATTGTACTACCTAAAATTGACAATAATGAGGACTTAAAAAATTTAAATCAATTACGCGGGCATGCTGATAATGAGGCTCTTAGGTACAAATATCACAACAAGGAAACCTATATACAATTTGAACCCTCTGGTGAAAAAAATAAGAAAATTTACGAAGTTCTAGAAAATACTCGAATCCAACTTATAGGCAGTAAGTTAATGCGAGGGGTTAAATCTAATTTAAAGACACTCTATGAACAAAAATTTAGAGAGAAGAACTTAGACACTGTTTCAAAGCAATCAGATTTGAATATTGAAGATGCAATAGACTTGTATTTAAGAAATAAAATCAATCCTGATTATCTACCATCTAACTCAAATAATGCCCTTAATCTATGGAAGAAATGGTTGAATAATAAAATTAGTGACTCATCTGATCAACTTTTAAAAAACATTCATAATCAAAAACTATTTGCTAAAAATGTGAACGAACTAATTAGAGAGCTAGATTATTATGATAATGAAAATAGCGATGATAAAGACAACAAAGAAGAGGAAAATCAAAATATTGATCAACTAGAAAACAATGAGGTCAATGAAATGGAAAACCAGTCTTCCTTTAGTGACGAAGAATCTACTCAATCTGAGGAAGAGGTAGGTTATGATGAAACTGAGATGAATATTGACCAACAAGAAGATGATGAATTAAGTGAAGTAGATGAGGGTAATACTGAAAACGCAACTCCCCAATACAAAGCAGAAAATTCAGTAGAAAAAATACTCAACGAATACGAAATTTATACTGAGGAATTTGATGAAGTTATTACTGCAAAAAATATCTGTGAAGATGAAGAACTAAATAGATTAAGGGCTTATCTAGATCAGCAATTGAAGGCTTATCAAATGATAATTTCAAGATTAGCCAACAGATTGCAAAGAAAGCTATTGGCTAAACAAAATCGAAGTTGGGATTTTGATCTTGAGGAAGGACTGCTTGATACCTCAAGACTTACAAGAATAATTATGGATCCATACCATTCACTGTCATTTAAAAAAGAAAAAGACACAGATTTCAAAGATACTGTGGTTTCATTACTAATAGATAACTCAGGTTCAATGAGAGGTCGCCCTATAACAGTCGCAGCAATGAGTGCAGATATTCTTGCGAGGACTCTTGAAAGGTGCGGCGTTAAAGTTGAGATACTCGGCTTTACCACTAAAGCTTGGAAAGGTGGAAAGAGCAGAGAGCATTGGATGCAAAATAAAAAAATTCCATCTCCAGGAAGATTAAATGATTTAAGGCATATAATTTATAAAGCGGCTGATGAACCATGGAGAAGGTCAAAGAAAAATCTTGGATTAATGATGCGTGAGGGACTTTTAAAAGAGAATATAGATGGTGAAGCATTGTTATGGGCACATAAAAGGCTTCAGGCAAGATATGAAGCAAGAAAAATATTAATGGTTATCTCAGATGGTGCGCCTGTCGATGATAGTACACTTTCAGTAAATACAGGTAATTATTTAGAAAAACATCTTCGAGGTGTTATAAATTGGATAGAGTCTAAATCTTCAATTCAGTTGCTTGCTGTTGGAATTGGCCACGATGTAACAAGATACTACAAAAGAGCTGTTACAATAGTTGATGCAGAACAATTAGCTGACGTAATGACTGAGCAGTTGGTTGATCTTTTTGAAGAAAACGAAAATAATTTAAATCGTCAGACTATTAACTAGCTTTTTTTTGTGCATTATTCATAGCACGTTGTACTCTCTTTGCTTTTTGAGACAATTTCTTACTTTTTGTTTGTGTTAAAAATTCATCAATACCACCAAACTTGGAAACTGTTCTTATTGATGAAGTAGCTACAGAGAACCTTATCTTCTTATTTAAAATATCACTTTTAAAAGTTACGGACTGAAGATTAACATTAAATTTTCTTCTTGTCTTATTATTGGCTTTGCTCACATTATTACCAAATTGTACTTTTTTTCCTGATAAATCACATGCTTTTGTCATAGTAAGTTTTAAGT
>CACMAQ010000012.1:0-21644 GCA_902611715.1 uncultured Pelagibacteraceae bacterium
GGGCAAATCAATGAGAGCATACTCAAATAATGAAGTTCGATAATTTTAAAAAAAAATAAGTTTGCAATTGCTGTGGCAAATAACCCCTGAATTATGATAGCTGTTATTGATGGGCTGGTGAAACTCTCAAGCCAAAATGGTTCATAAATAAAAGCAAAAGGGCTGATAATTATTGTACTCGCAATAGTTGTGCCAGCTGCTAAAGAAATAAAATTTATTTTTGGCACTAATTTTGAAATAATAGAATTTACACCGTAGCATAGTGCAGCAAGCAAAACAAAAACTTGACTGAAAAATTCAATTCTATTATTCCCGCCTAATTTAGACAGATTCTCAAAACCAAAAAGTACAACCAGACCCAACGCTGCTAAAATAAAACTAAGTACTTTAATTAAACTTATGTTTTGATCTTTTAAAATTAACGCTGACAAAGCAAGAGTAATTAGTGGCATTGGGCTCATTAAAACTCCAGCAATTCCAGCATCAATAATTCTTTCTGCGTCTGATATTAAATAAAAGGGTATTGCTGAGCCTAACGCTCCAATAGATACATAAAATACAAGATATGTTCGAGTAAGTATAATTTTATTTCCAGTTAATCTCATGCAAATGTATAAAATTATGGATGCCATAAATTGACGACAAAATACATTGGTTATTGGGCCAACATCCGTAACAGCAATTTTAATAAATAAAAAATTTACTCCCCATATAATGGCAAGTGAAAAGAGCAGTATGTAACTAACAATACTCGGTTGATTTATTTGTTTCATTTAATGTTTGAGAAAGGTATTATTTTAAACTTTCAAAGTAAATGAATAAAAAAAATGAGATTATTTGCTCTATTAATTTTTAGTTTTTTAGTTCTTCATGGTTGTGCTAGTAAACCTCCATCTCAACAAGAAAACATTTGCTCTATTTTTGAGCAAAAATCCTCATGGTATAGATTAGTCAATAAATCATTCGAAAAATGGGGAGCACCTATACATGTTCAAATGTCAATTCTCAGACAAGAATCTGCTTTTCAAAATAGGGTTAAACCTGAGAGAACTAAATTATTAGGTGTTATTCCTTGGTCAAGAAAATCAAGTGCGTTCGGATATACGCAGGCAATCGACGCAACCTGGGATTGGTACCGTGATGAAAACAACAAACCCCTTGCATCAAGAGTAAATTTTGCAGACGCAATTGATTTCACAGGATGGTATATAAATAAATCTTATCAAATTAATGGCATCAATAAAGGCGATGCATACAATCAGTATTTAGCTTATCATGAGGGTCACGGTGGTTTCAAAAAGAAATCATACCAAAGTCAAAGTTGGCTGATTGATGTTGCAAAAAAAGTTAAAATTCGTTCAGATAAATATGAAAATCAATTAGATAATTGTGAACATAAGTTTCAAAAGAAATTTCTAGGAATATTTTAATGAGTAAATATTCAAATATTATAGCTTTAACGATGGGTGATCCATCTGGAGTTGGCACTGAAATTGCAATCAGGGCAAAAATAAAAAAAACAAAAAAACCAGATTTTTTTATTATTCACGATATAGATTTTGTAAAAAAAATCTTAAAACAAATGAAATCAAAATTAAAAGTTAGAGAAATAAGCAGTCCATCAGAAGTTAAAAAATTACCTAAAAATTATTTAGCAGTCTTGCCAATAAAAATTAGTAAAAACACGCAGTTAGGAAAAAAAAATTTATCTAATGTTAAATCTATTTTAGCATCAATTGATCTTGCAGTTAAACTCGCAAAAAATGGAGAAGTTGCAGCAATTGTGACTAATCCAATTAACAAAGACGTAATTGGAAAAAAAGTCAAAAATTTCAAAGGTCATACAGAGTACCTTGCAAAAAAAGATAGAACAAATGATCAATTAATGATGATGATGAATAAAAATTTGAAAACTATTCCTTTAACAACTCATATTGCAATTAATAAAGTTGCTAACAAAATAAATGAAAAAAATATAATTAAAGCCATCATTAATGCCAATGAAAGTTTAAGAAAAGATTTTAAAATCAAAAAACCTAGAATAGCTGTCACAGCTTTAAACCCACATGCAGGTGACGGTGGACTTATTGGCGACGATGAAAAAGTAAAAATTTTACCGGCTATTAAGTATTGTAAAAAAAGGAAAATATCTGTTGACGGGCCTTTGTCTGCTGACTCAGCGTTTATAAAAAATAATCAAAATAAATATGATATTTTTATTTGTATGTTTCATGATCAAGCTTTGATACCTGTAAAGATGATAAGTTTTGACGAGGCAGTCAACTATACCGCTGGACTATCATTTGTAAGAACAAGCCCGGACCATGGAACTGGTCTTGATATTGCAAAGAAATTTATTGCATCACCCAATAGCTTAATAGCAGCTTTGAAGTCGGCGTCAAAAATTGCTCAAGCTAGAAGAAAATGACCCTATCACTTTTTTCTGCATTATTTATCTTTGCGACTATTATGGTTATAACGCCTGGCCCCGCAAACTTATTACTAATGAGTGCTGGAGCTCAATATGGATTTTACAAGTCAGTACCCTTTGTAATTGGCGTTACCTGTGGAAAATTGTTTTTAACAATTGGTCTAGGAATTGGATTTTTAACTCTTTTGAACTCAAATCCGATATTGGTGAGTATTATCAAAGTAATTGGTACAGCCTATATATGCTGGCTTTCATGGAAAATACTTTTTTTAAGTTTGCAATCAACTAAAAGTAATCAAAATGAAAAGGCACCTAATTTCTTAAACGGTTTAATGGTTCATCCATTAAATCCTAAAGGCTGGGCTATGGTAATCGCCGCTTATACACAATTCACTTCCTTTGGGAATACATACACTTCTTCAAGTTGGGCATTAGAAGTTATTATTGTAGCAGGAACCTTTTTTTTCATTCAATCAATTTCACATTCTATATGGTGTTGGTCTGGAAGTTTAATATTTAACTTTTTGAGCAATAAAAATCTTATTAGACAAATTATAGTTACTATTCTTGCACTTCTTACAATTGGGACCGTAGTATACAGTAATTTTTTTATCTAATTTTGCTCAGACTGTTTTCTTCAACCGATTTGCTGAAGCTAGCAAATAATTTTTTTGAAAAATCATCTGTAGTTGCTGAATACTCTGGATGCCATTGAACTCCAAAAAAGTAACCGTTGTAATTTGATAAACTGATAGCTTCAACTGTTTCATCTTTTGCGATACCTTCAATAACCAAATCACTTGCTATTTTATCTATTCCTTGAGTATGAAGTGAATTTACCTCTATAGTTGGTGTACCGGCCAACTTCTCAAATTTTCCATTTTCAGTTAAATAAACTTCATGCTGTTTTGAAAACTGTACTTCTGGGTCATCAGACACCGGGCACCTATGATCCATTCTTCCTGGTACATCATGAATATCCGCATGAAGAGAGCCCCCCATTGCAACGTTAACTTCTTGAAAGCCCCTACAAATAGCTAACATAGGAATTTCATTTTTAAATATGAAATCAATCATAGGGAGAACAGTCTTATCTCTATCTATGTCTAATGGTTCAACTATTTTGTCTTTATTATAAAATTCAGGATAAACGTTTGAGAGGCTGCCCGTCAGCATCACCCCATCAAATTTTCTCAGAGTGTTTCTGTAGTCAATTGTTGAACCAAGGGCTGGTAAAATGACAGGTATGCAGCTAGTAGCTTCAGCAACAGCTTTTATATAGTTCGTTCCTGACGCATGGTATGTCCGATGCAATTCTTCTTTTTCAATTACGTCGGCAAATACAGCAATTAGTGGCTTATTTTGAGCATCCATAAAAAAATTAGTTTACTAATATCAGGATAATATCATATAACAACTTTAATGGTTATAAATATTCAAGATAAACAATCACAACATAAAGCAATGTCTGCATGGGATGACATCTTAGTCATCGATGATCAACTTTCAAGTGAGGAGAAAATTTTAAAGTCGTCAGTGAGATCTTACTGTCAGGAAAAACTCTTGCCTAGAATCATAGATGACAACAGAAATGAAAATTTCAGTAAAGAGATTTTCAATGAAATGGGTGAACTTGGAATTCTAGGTTCTTATCTACATGGATATGGATGTGCGGGCACGAATTATGTTTCCTATGGTCTTATTGCTCGAGAAATTGAAAATATTGATAGTGCATACAGATCTATTATGTCGGTTCAAACAAGCCTTGTTATGTTTCCTATTTATCAATTTGGTACTGACGCGCAAAAAGAAGAATATTTACCAAGACTTGCAAAAGGGGAAATCATTGGAAGCTTCGGTCTGACAGAGCCTGATGCTGGTAGTGATCCTGGTGCAATGAAAACCAAAGCAATAAAAGTGAAAGGGGGTTATGAATTGACTGGTACCAAGACATGGATCAGTAATGCTCCCTTCGCAGATGTAATTATTGTTTGGGCCAAGGATGAAGATAATGTAATCAGAGGATTCATTGTTGACAGAGATTCCAAAGGCCTATCAACACCTAAAATTGAAGGTAAACTATCCTTACGTGCTTCAGCAACGGGGCAAGTTGTTATGGAAAATGTTTTTTGTTCGGAAGATAAAGTTTTACCAAAAGCGACAGGTTTGGGTGGACCTTTTCAATGCTTAAATAGTGCAAGATACGGAATTTCATGGGGTGCTCTAGGAGCAGCAGAGTTTTGTTTTGCAACAGCTAGACAATACGCATTGGACAGAATGATGTTTGGAAAACCTATTGCTAGCACTCAGCTTGTTCAGTCTAAATTAGTTGATATGCAAACAGAAATTGCTTTAGGTCTACAGGCTGCACTTAGAGTTGGGCGTTTGATGGATGAAGATCAGTCAGATAGCAACATGGTAAGCCTAATTAAAAGAAATAATGTTGGAAAAAGTTTAGATATTTGCAGGAGTGCGAGAGATATTCTTGGTGGTAATGGTATTTCAGATGAGTATCATGTAATGAGACACATGGTAAATTTAGAAACTGTAAAGACATATGAAGGTACGCACGATGTGCATACTTTAATAATGGGAAGAAACTTAACAGGTATACAGGCTTTTAAATAATTATGGCTTATCTAAATCGTACAACAAAGCAATGGCAGGAAATTGATACGGCTCATCATCTGCATCCTTTTACAGATTATAAGTCGCTTGCAGAAGAAGGAAGTATCATCGTCACAAAAGCAGATGGTGTTCACCTTACTACATCAGATGATAAACAGTTGCTTGATGCGATGTCTGGTTTGTGGTGTGTAAATGTAGGTTATGGAAGAAAGAATCTTGCAGATGTTGCTTATAAGCAAATGCAAGAATTACCTTATTATAATTCTTTTTTTAAAACAGCAACACCGCCATCAATTGAACTTGCTAAAGAGTTAGCTGAAATAAGTCCGCACGATCTAAATCATGCATTTTTTTCTTCAAGCGGTTCTGAAGCCAATGACACTGTTGTGAGAATGGTTAGAAGATATTGGGACTTAAAAGGCAAGCCCAATAAAAAAACATTTATCAGCCGAGAATATGCCTATCACGGAAGTACGATGACTGGGATGAGTTTGGGTGGTATGACAGCAATGCATGCTCAAGGAGATATGATGCCAGGTTTTGAACATGTGATGCCTCCTTATTGGTATAAGTATGGAAGCAATATGTCTCATGACGACTTTGGTATTCATGCGGCTAACAAAATTGAAGAAAAAATTAATGAAATTGGCTCAGATAATATTGCAGCGTTCATAGGAGAACCAATTCAAGGAGCTGGAGGAGTTATTATTCCGCCTGATACTTACTGGCCAAGAGTTCAAGAAATCTGTAAAAAATATGACATTCTTCTTGTTGTTGATGAGGTCATTTGTGGATTTGGTAGAACAGGAAACTGGTTTGGATCAGATACTTATAATATTAAACCTGACATTATCACGATGGCCAAAGGGATTACCTCAGGATATATCCCACTGTCTGGAATCATGATTTGCGACAGAGTTTGTGAAACTTTAATCAATGAGGGTGGTGAATTTTACCACGGTTATACTTACTCAGGCCACCCCGTAGCTTGTGCAGTGAGCCTTGAAAATCTTAAAATTATCAAAGAAGAAAATCTTATTGAACAATCACGAAATGTCTCAGTTTATCTGGAGCAGCAAATGCGCGAGATTGAAAAGCACCCTTTAGTTGGTGAAGTAAGAATGAAGAGCTTTATTGGTGCTGTGGAATTAGTGAAAGATAAAGAAACTAGAGAAATGTTTGAAGACACTGGAACAGTTGGAACGATTTGCAGAGACTATTGTATTCAGAACGGGTTAGTAATGCGAGCTGTAAGGGATGGCATGATCTTCTGCCCACCTCTTATATTCAATAATAACCATGTTGATGAACTTTGTGAAAAGCTGAAAACCTCGCTGGACCAAACACTGGATCATATTTCAAAATAAAACTTACTTAATCTGTAGATAGTAATCGTAGTACTCGGTATCTCGTTGATAGTTTAATGACTCATAGAGACTTTGAGCATTTTTATTTGTAATAGCAGTCGATAACTCAACACTCGTTACGCCTTTTTCTTCAGCAAACCTTTTCGCAGCATTCATCAGCATACGGCCAATACCTTTATTTCTATATTCAGATCTCACATATAAGTCGTAGAGTATTATTTTTTTACTTAACTCCAGTGAGTCAAAAGTCGTATACAGTTGCGTCATGCCAATGCATTCTTTTTCATTTTCAATATATAATATATGTGCCTCGTTATTACTAAGGCGTTCGTGAATGTAGTTTTTACAGGCTTCTATATTTGACTCCTTTTTATAAAACTGCCGATACATATCAAAGACCTCACCAATTTTTTCACAATCTTCTGGTTTAGCAAATTTTATTTGTAATTCATCTGACATATACTTTATCTCCAAATCGTTCGGTATATTGATATCACTAAGAAAATAAAAGTAAAAGATGTAACTGTATAGATAAAGCCCATTGGCCCAACTGCATCCATCACTCTTCCTCCAATTAAAGGACCAATAAGCGAGCCAACCTCAAAGACCATTACAAGAATTGCTGTAGCACCTGCAACTTGAGATGCGCTATATCTCTCACCAAGCATTGTAAGTGAGATTGCAAAAAGACCACTTGCAGCACCTCCCCATATAAAACAACTCGCTGCCATTACATAAAAATTATCTAGATAGATAGCGAATAGAATTGGACAAAAGAACGTAATTAAAACTGCTATATTTAATAGCAGTCTTTTATTAAATTTGTCTAGCAATACGCCAATCAAGGGTTGGCACATCACGCCTCCTACAAGAGTAATAGTTACATATTGCAATGCAATCTCTTGAGCAAATTGGTTCTTAATCATGAAAATGGGAAAGAAAGATACAAACATTACATCGTCTAAACCGCATAAAATCGCTGCTCCAAAAATTGTTGGAGCTGCAATGATTGCCGCAAACACTGGAAGAGACTTTTTATCAGGTAATTTCGGGTCTTCAATCTCAAGCATAATAAGTGGCAAAATAGCTATAAAAGAAAGAGAAGAAATAACGATAAAAGGTAACCAGCCTTCGATTCCAGTAAAGGACAATACTATCGGACCACTTGCAAAACCGATTACAAATACTGTGTTATAAATTGTTACAATTTTACCGCGATTTGTGTCATCAGCCATTGACAGCATCCATGTATCAAATGCGTTCCAAGCAAGGGCTCCAGCAAAACCAATTATGAATCTGATAACAAACCAAGATGTCAAACTATCAAAAATCGGAAAAGTAAAATAAAGAATTATTGTAAATATTTGAGCAATGATTATTGATTTCGCTAAACCTATCTTATGAATAATTATAGGTGTTATTCTTACAAATAATATTACTGCAAGGGGTTGTGCTACTACATTGAGGCCAATTTCAGTGTTGCTATATCCTCGTGCTTCTAAAATAAGTGCAAGTAGAGGTATTAATGTACCAAGCTTAATACCAATAATTAACGCACAGAGAAATAGGACAATATATGTTTTGTAATTTGTACCTAAAAGATTTTGAACTGTAGTATTCATGCAAACCTATCTTCATTAACATAGATACTTTTAAAATATTTAAGGACTAAATTTTTACAAAATTCATGGGTATAAATTTTTGGATCAAACAAAATTCTCTGCCACAATCCATCGACCATGGAGTGATAGGTTTCACTTACTTCTTTCGGTGTAAATTCCTTTTGATTGGTAATATTATTAATTTCATTAACTAACTTCTCCATTTGTTGAGAATAAATTTCATCTTGTCTTTGACAAATAGTTAAATAAGAAGGTCTAAATTTCACCTCGCTATAAAACGCAATCCATACTGAAATTTTATTTCTGTTGGCAATTTTTGAGCTGAAATCATTTTGAACTATACGTATTATTCTATCAATTGGATCTATATTCTTTTCCTCAAATATCTTTTGCCATGATTTTTTATATTCATCAGATAAATACTGCAGCGAACTTATTAATAAATTGTCCTTCGATTTAAATCTAAAATTTGCATAACCTTGAGAAACTTTGGCTCTTTTTGCTACATGAGCAATCGTGGTATCCGCCAGACCTCTTTTCGCAATTGTTTCTATCGTAGCGTCAATCAACTTTTGATGATTAACAGAAATCTCAGTTTCACTAGCCTGTTTTGTAGTTTTTTTATTAACTAAAGCCTTCATCATATCGAATAAACAATACACAAAGATAACTATTAAAGATAGTTTTGTATTGAATAATCATTCAATTTTTATTATCATGATTCCTAAATATTCTATATTTTATGGCAAAAAATACACACGATGTAATCGTAATTGGTGCGGGTCACAATGGTTTGACCGCCGCTAGTTATATGGCGAAGGCAGGACTAGATGTTGTTGTCCTAGAAAAAAATGAATGGATTGGAGGCGCTGCTGTTAGTCGCGAGCTCTATCCAGGATGGAAATATTCTAACTGTTCATATGTTTGCAGCTTACTAAGACCTGAGATCATGCGTGATCTTGAACTGTACAAATATGGTTTACAAATTATTCCTTACGAAGGTAGCGCAACAATGATGAGAAATGGGGACTACTATGCCCACTATCATGATCATGATATGACGATCAATTCTATCAGAAGACATTCCCACAAAGATGCAGAGGCTTATGAAAGGTACAGTCGCGATGTTTTAAGACAATGTAAAATTATTAAACCACTCTTAAAAATGACACCACCAGATTTAACTTCTTTTAAACCAAAAGATTTATTTGGTGCTCTGGAGTTCGCAAAACATTTTGCAGCTAAAGACGAGCTAGGAGGTCTTGGTGAAAAAGAAATTTATGACACTATTCGATTTTACACAATGAGCATCAGAGACTATTTAGATGAATATTTTGAAAGTGATATTACAAAAGCTCACTTAGCTGGAAGTGCAATTATCGGAACTGCTCTTGGTCCTTGCTCACCTGGCTCTGCTTACGTATTACTCCACCATTATATGGGAGAAGTAGATGGTTCTGTTGGAGCATGGGGGTACTCAAGAGGAGGTATGGGCTCTATTACAAAAGCAATGACAGGTTGTCTCAATGCTCACGGCGGTGAAGTAAAACCAGATAATGAAGTCGTTAATGTTATTACTAAAAACGGTCGTGCGATTGGAGTTGCTACCAAAAAAGGTGATGAATATTACGCAAAAAAAATTGTATCTAACTTAGATGTTAAAAGAACGTTTTTAAAAATTACTGAAGAAAGCTCTTTACCTGGTGAATTTGTTGAAAGAGTTAAAAACTTTAAAATAAGAGGTTCATCGGGAAAACTGAATATTGCCTTAGATGGCCTTCCTGAATTTCCATGTATTCCAGAAGGTGATCCAGGTGGTGGAGGTGATATGCACTTCACAGAAACTATTGAAGAAATGGAAGGAGCTTACGATGATTGGAAACGAGGCGAATGGTCAAGAAATCCTTACGTAGATATGTGTATTCCCTCTAAAAGTGATCCAACAATGGCAGCTCCCGGAAAGCATTATATGTCTGTCTTTATTCAATATGTTCCATTCAATCTTGCAAATGGCGGGTGGAATGAAGAAAGAAAACAGGAATTTGGAAGACATATTGTTGATTGTATTGCTGAGTTTTCTCCAAATTTTAAAGATTTAATTAATCACTATGAAGTTCGTACACCATTAGAATTAGATAATGAAGTAGGATTGACAGAAGGAAACATCTTTCAAGGCGAATTAACAATGGACCAACTCATGTTTAATCGACCTGTGCCTGGATATGCGCAGTACAGAACACCACTTAAAAATATGTATATGTGCAGTTCATCAACCCATCCAGGGGGCGGAGTTATGGGTGCACCAGGAGCGAATGCTGCAAGGGAGGTTCTAATTGATATGAATATCCCTCAAACTGGTAATTATTATTAATGTCAGACAATTATGACGTAATTGTTATTGGCGCAGGCCATAATGGTCTTGTATGTGCTAATATTCTTGCAAAAAAAAACCGTAAGGTTCTAATTTGTGAGGCACGTGAGAATTGTGGAGGACTCCTTGAAGAGAGTATAACCAATTTCGTTCCTCAGATACCTCTGAGTGTGTCAAGCTCTCTTGGTGGACTGCCAGTAAAGTATAAAGCAAAGTCTAGTATTGCACTGTCTGAGTCTGGTCAACATATTCGCCTAGTTGGAAACCAACACATTGACCATAAAGTTATTTCAGGTTTCTCTTCGAAGGATGCAGACAGATATGTAGAATTTCATGATAAAATGTCCTCCTTTTCAAAGGCTTTAGGTTCTTTCATGATGGCTTCACCACCAAGGATCATGAACAATACTTTCTCTGACTACTTTAAATTATTCAAATTAGGCATGAATGTTCGAATGCTTGGAAAGAAAAAATTTAATGAGTTCGCAAGAATGGTAGGGCTAAATATTGCGGACGAATTAGAAGACAATTTTGAAAATACTCTTTTGCAAGGCCTAATTGCCCATGACGCGGTGCTTGGTTCTAACTTGGGCCCAAGGTCACCAGGTTCATTGATTAATCTACTTTTTCGCATGGCCACACACGACAACTCAATTTTTGGCGGAATATATGAAATTGATGGTGGCAGTAAAGCTTTTGTCGATACTTTACTTGATATCAGCAATAAAAATAAAGTTGAAATCAAAACTTCTTCATCGGTTAAAAGATGCATTACTGAAAATGATAAAGCAGTTGGGGTTGAACTTCACAATGGTGAAAAAATTTATGCAAAAAAAATTATTTCTAATGCAGATCCAAGATCTACTTATTTCTCCCTTTTAGGAACTGAGAATTTAGATACTGATGTGAAAAGAAGAATCAAACATCACCGATCAAAAGGGAAAGTTGCAAAATTATCATTAAGTCTCAATAAACAACCTGAATTTATTAATTGCGATAAAGATGATTTAGAGAGTAGAATGGTGATCGCGCCGTCAATTGATTATATAGAAGAAGCATTCAATCCAAGTAAATTTGATAAGCTTTCTATGGAACCTATTTTAGAAATGAAACTTAAAAATTCTGACCAGAGTAATCCTGCATTAGATATTCAAGTTCAATATGCTTCCTATGGTGCGCAAGAGGGTTGGGATAATATTAAAGATAACTATGTAGACGCAGTTATAAAATTAATAGAGAAATATGCACCTGATATTCAAAGCTGTATAGAGACTAAAGCAATCGTTACTCCTGACGATATAGAAAAAAATTTTCATGTCACAGGTGGACATTGGCATCATGGAGAAATTCAAATTGATCAACTTTTTATGCTCAGACCAATTCCTGGGGCATCACAATATAGAACCCACCTTGATGGACTATATATGTGTGGTGCAGGTACCCATCCAGGTGGAGGCTTAACTGGAATTCCAGGAAGAAATGCAGCTCAAGCTATTTTGGAGGATGCTTGAGTATGAATAGAGATTTAAGATTTACGGCACTTAAAAAAACTCCTTTTCACTCTAGAACAAGCTTAGCTTCAAGAACAAATAAATATTATAACTGGAACGGTTTTACCGTACCCACAGAATACTCAACAACTGAGTTGGAATATACTGCCGCTAGAAATGGTACTTCAGTTATGGATCTCACGCCTATGTGCAAATACATGATCAATGGCAGCGATGCTAATAGATTTGTTGATTATCTTGTAACAAGAGATTTATCACAGATGGAAGACAATACAGTTGCATACATAATTTGGTGTAATGAAGATGGTAAAGTGATGGACGATGGTACCATATTTAAATTTTCGAATACAAAATTCATGCTTTGCTGTGCAGTAAAGATTTATAATTGGTTACATGACTCTGCTGAAGGTTTTGATGTTTCTTGTGAGGATGCAACAGACACAACTGCTGCATTAGCAATCCAAGGACCTACTTCTTGTTCAACACTAAAGAACTATGGAGCAGACGACCTTGAATTATTAAAACCATTTGGAATGAAACAATATAATATTAATGGATATGATGTTTTAATCTCGCGAACAGGCTTCACAGGTGATTTAGGATATGAATTATGGACTGATCCAGCTAATGCAGAAAACATGTGGGATAGTATTATGGAAGCTGGAAAAGAATTAAAGATTAGACCTTTTGGTATGCATGCTCTTGAGATGACAAGGATTGAAGCTGGCTTTATTCAAACCAATACTGATTTTATGGCAGCTGAAGATTCCTTAAGACCAGTGAGAATGCGTTCACCGTATGAAATTGGAATGGGTTGGCTGGTTCATCTTAATAAAGAAAGTTACTTTGTCGGTAAACGCGCTTTAAAGAAAGAAAAAGAGACAGGTAATTCTGAAAGATGTTTAGTTGGACTTGACATAGATGGTGATAAGCCCGCAGTAGGCTCTGTGATCTATAATGAAAAAAAAGAAGACATAGGTATTGTTACGGCAGCAATGTGGTCACCTACTATGAAAAGAAACGTTGCGCTCGCATCTCTGAAGCGTCCATATGGAATTAAGATAAAAGAAAACATTTTTGCAGAAATATATCACCCAGAGGAATTGGAATATAAAAAAATATGGGCAAAGTGTAAGGTTGTAAAAAGACAATTTTTTAGCCCTGAAAGACGTAACAAAGTACCTGCGGACCTATATGAATAGTCAAATAGGGTATTTTTTTAAAATTCAATTATTGAACAGCCGTTCAATATAGGTTATACTTTAATATGCCCAAATCAACTCCGATTCCCGAAAAAAAAGATCTCCTTAATACTCTCGACGATAGAATTCTATACCCATGGCAGTATCTTGAGTATCGCGGTGAAGACAGCAGGACAATTATTGATAAGTCAAAAGGAATTTATCTTTACGATCAAACAGGAAGACAGCTTATTGATGGTCCTGGAGGAATGTGGAATGTTAACGTGGGACATGGTGTAAAAGAAATTGCTGATGCTGTTTATAATCAGATTACAAAAATGCCATACGCCAGCCCATTTACTGAGTCCACTGAGATAGCATATAACTATGCTTCACGACTTGTTAAATATGCGCCTGGTGATCTTAAAAGAGTATTTTTTACTTCTGGAGGATCCTCAGCAGTAGACTCTGCATTAAGATTTGTAATGTTTTATAATAATGTTCGTGGGTTAAGAGATAAGAAACAAATTATCTCACGTCATGATGCATATCACGGAAGTACATTTTTAGGGGCTTCATGTTCAGGTAAAGAAAGAGATAAAAACAACTTTGATTTTGCAGATAACTTGGTCCATCATTTGTCTGCGCCAAATCCATTAAAAAAACCAGATGACTTAAGCGATGAAGAATTCTGTGATCTAAAAGTTAAAGAGTTAGAAAATAAAATTTTAGAACTTGGTCAAGATAAGGTCGCAGCATTTATTGCAGAGCCAATCCTAGCATCAGGTGGGGTAATTGTTCCTCCTAAAGGATATCATAAAAAGACAAGAGAAATTTGTACTAAGTACGATGTTATTTATATTTCTGATGAGATAGTAACCGGCTTTGGAAGATTAGGTCATATATTCGCTTCAGAAAATTATTTCGATTTAGAACCTGATATCATTCTTTTAGCAAAAGGGATTACTTCAGGGTACGTACCTTGTGGAGCAGTTGTTATATCTGAAAAGCTTATGTCTCAACTTGATAATAAAGAAAAAGTTATATTCTCAAATGGATTTACTGACTCGGGTCACCCAGTGAGCATGGCAGCAGCAACAGCAACACTTGATTATATTGAAAAAAATAACCTTCTTGAGCATGTACAAGAAGTCGGCCCTTATTTTCAATCTAAATTAAGTGAATTAATTGATCTACCGATTGTTGGTGATGTACGTGGTGAGGGATTAATGGCGGCTGTTGAATGTGTAATCAGTAAAGAAAAAAAAGATCCTCTGAATTTACAATACGAGATCGCTTCTCGCATTAATTCTCATTGTCAAAATCTTGGTTTAATTGTTAGACCGCTATTTAATACGTGTGTCATGTCTCCTTCTTTGATTATCACAAAGGAACAAATAGATGAGCTCGTCAGTATACTTAGAAAAGGAATTGAGTTAGCCACAGACGACATCAAGAAAGAAGGCCTTTGGTCTGCATCTTAAATAAATGCTTGAGTTTAACCATCTGCTAAAAAACTATCAGGAGGGTAAAACCTTACCCCAAGACTTTTATACAGATTCGAATATTTTTTCCGAAGAGATGAAGCGAATTTATTTCAAACAGTGGTTAATGATAGATCACATCAGTCGTATTCCTAATCCAGGTGATTATTTTGTTTTTGATGCCGAAAAGGAGTCCATCATAGTTATTAGAGGAAGAGACAATGAAGTAAGAGCATTTTATAATGTTTGCACTCATCGGGGATCAAGAATTTGTTTAGATGAAGAGGGTTCAAAAAAACTTTTAGTGTGTCCCTATCATGCTTGGAGTTTTTCAGCAGAAGGTGAGCTTAAAGCTGCACGTTTTATGCCGGAGGATTTTAAAAAAGAAGAGTGGGGTCTTAGAGAGTGTCATCTTAAAATTTATGAAGGATTAGTATTTATTAACTTATCATTAGACGAACCGATGAATTTTGATGAATTCATTGAGCCCTTAAAAGAAATGATGGAATTTCATCAGACGAGTAAGTCAAAAATTGCGATAAGAAAAAAATATCCTACTCATGCAAATTTTAAATTAGTTCTTGAAAATTTTCAGGAGTGTTATCACTGTCCTACAGCACATCCTGAGCTTTGTGCAGTACAGGACAAAGACTGGGTTGTCGCAATGGGTGCCGGAATAGGGACTGCGCCCCAAAAAGAGACTGATGAATATTTAAATAAAATTAAACCCTGGGTCGAGGAATGTAAAAAAAATGGAACTCCGTCTGAGGTTTACCTTGAAACAGATGAAGGATTAAAAAAAGGCTTAAACAGATATGTTGATAGAACACCAATTGGAAACGGAAACTTATCACAAACCAAAGATGGAAAGCCAGCTTCTTCATTAATGGGACAGTTTAAAGATTTTGATGGAGGACTAACCCAAGTAAGCTTTAATCCATTTGGCTGTTGTTATTTCACAAATGATTTTGGCGTCATGTTTATTTTTAAACCCATCTCTCTTCTAGAGTCTGAAGTGGAGCTCATATGGCTTGTAAATGAAGAAGCTGAGAAGAATAAAGACTTTAAGCCCGAGGAAGTAAGCTATATTTGGGATGTTACTACGGCGCACGACACAACAATAATTGAAAATAACCAGGAAGGCCTTCTATCTCAGTCTTTTAAACCCGGAGTTTTATCTGAAAATGAGTCAGCGGTAACTTATTTTTATAATTGGTATTTTACCAACATGCAGTTACCATAATCTCTGAGCAAGAGAGTATGAAACAACTTTATAACAAAGATATTTACGACGTTAATAAGCCAGTTAAAAGTTATTGGGAAAAAGTCAGTCAAATAGAACAAGACAAATATCCTAAGCTTACAACTGATGAAAGCTGTGATGTTTGTGTAATAGGTGGCGGCTTTACTGGAATAAGTACAGCTTATCACATTGCAAAAAATTATAGTGGTGACGTAAGATTACTAGAGGCGGGGCATTTTGGATTTGCAAGCAGTGCAAGGAATGCTGGTTTTTGTTGTTTGCCTGCAACAAAACTATCGGTCAATCAACTGATAACAAAATTTGGCCTGGATGAAACAAAGAAATTTTTTTCTTCTCAAATTGAAGGTGTTGAACTTTTATCCTCACTCATTTCTGAAAATAATATTGAATGTGAAAAAACGGGTACAGGCAATCTAGATGTTGCTCACCACCCTGATAGCAGTGAGGAACTAAAGGAGTGGGGCAACGATCTTAAAAAATATTTTGGTATTAACACTAAGTGGATACCCAAAGACGAGTTTGATGAAGTTGGACATCAGTCAACAGAACAATTTGGAGCTGTTTTTACTGAAGCGGGATTTGCAATGAACCCAATGGCTTTTATGAATGGTTTTGCATCAGCAACTGTAGATTTAGGAGCGAAACTTCATAGCTTTTCTAGAGTGAAAAAATGGGAAAGAAACGGTTCTCATAAATTAATTACAGATAGTGGATCGATTACTGCAAATAAGGTTGTTGTTGCAACAAATGGATACACAGATGAGTCTCTTCATCCAAGTTTTGCAAATAGAATGATGCCTGTTTTATCTAATATAATTGTTACTAGAGAAATGTCAGAAGATGAGTTTAAACTACAAAACTATAAAACTCTTAATCCAATCTGCAACTCTAGAGAGATCTTGTATTACTATAGAAGAATGCCTTCAAATCGGATGTTATTTGGAACAAGAGGCGACACCTACGGTGATGAAAAGAGCGCAGAGATAATGCAAGAATTTATGACAAAAAAATTTCGTGGGGTGTTCCCAAATTGGGACAACGTCGATATTGATCATTATTGGAGAGGCACCGTTGTTATGACACGTGACTTTGTTCCAGCATTTGGTGCATTAGAAGAAGATAAGTCTGTATATTTTTCATACGGCTATCAAGCTAATGGTAATAATACAACCGTGTATTGTGGTAAAAAATTAGCTGAAATGATTTACGAGTCAAATAGTGGGGAGACAAATATTTCAAAAGTCTATCAGGGTCTTTCACCTAAAATCCCATTTGGATTTTTAAGACTTTGGTATCTAAGATTATATTTGTGGTATGCTAATCTCACGGATAGAAGCAAAAAAGAAATATAAATTGCATCTATTATTTATATAAATTAAAATTTTCATATGTTTCAAGCTTGGCGAAATATATATTCTAAGAGTGATAATGCAAAAGCATATTCATTACTGTCTCCTGCATTATTTTTAATAATTCTTGTTATGCTTATTCCTATGGCATTAATGCTTAGTTTTAGTTCTTTTACACAAGTAAGCATGATGGAGATTGATTTCACTCCAACAATTCAGCGATATATTGACTTTTTTGAAAAAAGTTTGCTGGTCTCACTTCTCATTAAGTCAGTTAAAATATCATTTATTGTAACATTGATCACTCTTCTAACCGCTTACCCAGTCTGTTATTACATCGCTTTTTATGTGAAAAAAAATAAAATGTTATGGTTAGTTTTATTAACCTTACCTTTTTGGACCTCTTACCTATTAAGAGTATTTTCTTGGAAAATCATACTGGGCACTAAAGGTGTTTTCAATTCAACATTATTAGGTGCAGGCATTATTAGTGAGCCTCTCACATTTCTCATGTATTCAGAGGAAGCTGTTATTATTACTCTAACACATGCTTGGGCAGCATTTGCTCTATTACCACTTTATGTATCTCTTGAAAAAATAGACTTTTCATATATTGAGGCTGCAAGAGATCTTGGATTGTCAAAATTTGAAGTATTTTGGAAAGTGACATTTCCTCTGTCATTGCCAGGTGTCATTGGTGCGATATTAATAATATTTATTCCAACTGTTGGTGATTATGTTACGCCTGCCTTAATTGGCGGTACTGAGGGAAGAATGTTATCAAATATGATCCAAGCTTATTTTGGAAAAATAAACAATATACCACTTGGTGCGGCATCAGCTACAATTATGCTGACGACTGTTATTCTCATAACAGCGATTGTCTCATACACAACAAAAAGACTTACGCAGAGGCTCTCTTAAATCATGAATGAAAAAAACAGTTCACTGCTAATTTACACATTAATATATTTTGGTTTTCTCTATATACCGGTACTTTTTTTACCAATTTTTAGCTTTAACGACGCAAATTATATGTCATTCCCATTAGCGGGGTTTACCACAGACCATTATGAAGAAATGTGGTCAAAACGTAACTTACATAAAGCTTTATGGGCGAGCGTTAAAGTTGGTGTTGTTGCAAGCGTAGTGAGCACAGCAATTGCACTTCTCGCTGCAAAGGCATTTGTTAGATATAAATTTAGGGGTCAGAATGTTTCTTACGGAGCCATTATGATGCCGTTCTTAATACCTGAAATTATTTTAGCAGTATCAATATTAATTATATGGATCAACCTTGGTTTTCCATTGGGTCTGGTTCCAGTAACAATAGGGCACATATTATTTTGCACTCCATTTGCAATGTTGATATTGATTGCGCGCATAGAAGGTTTTGACTTTTCTTTAGAAGAAGCTTCTCGTGATTTAGGGGAAAATGCGTGGGGAACTTTCTACAGAGTATCACTACCACTATATTTGCCAGGCATAATAGCTGCTTTATTATTAAGTTTTATTATATCTTTTGACGAATTTATTCTGGCATTCTTTCTATCTGGCAGTGATGCTACTTTACCAATGTACATGTGGAATCAAATGCGTTTTGTTAAAAAACTCCCGCACGTACTTGCCTTGGGGGCAGTGATAATTGTGTTTACTACATTTATTGTTTTGTTAGCATTCTGGTTGAGGAATGTGGGACAGGGTAAAGAGAAAAAGGATATAGCTATTAAATTATAATAAATATGAACGAAAATTTTATTCAGATAAATGGAATTTCAAAGCATTTTGGAAATGTCAAAGCGGTTGATGACGTTTCTTTTTCAATTAGAGAAGGAGAATTCTTTTCATTGTTGGGCCCATCGGGATGTGGAAAAACAACTCTGCTTCGATTGCTAGCGGGATTTGAATATCCAACAAATGGTAATTTATTAATCGATGGCAGTGATATCACTGCATTGCCTCCCGATAAAAGACCTACGAATATGGTATTTCAAAACTATGCCATATTTCCACACATTAATGTTGAGCAAAATATAAAATTTGGACTAAGAAAACTTGGTTTGACTGATAACGAAATAAAAAAAAGAGTTGATGATGTTTTAGCTCTCGTGAAACTTGAAGGCTATGAGGAGAGATTTAGCGGCCAATTGTCAGGTGGCCAAAGACAACGTGTGGCGTTAGCAAGAGCTTTAGTTAGACAGCCAAAAGTTCTTTTATTGGATGAGCCTCTTGGAGCACTCGATAAAAAATTAAGAGATGAAATGCAACTTGAATTGAGAAATTTACAGAAAGAAATTGGAATTACTTTTGTATTTGTTACCCATGACCAGCAAGAGGCTATAAGCATGTCTGATAGAGTCGCGGTTATGAGTGAAGGAAAAATACAACAACTTTCTGCTCCAAATGAACTATATAAGAATCCAGAAAATATTTTTGTAAGTGATTTCATTGGAGAAACAAACTTTTTAAGGGCGTCAACAAATTCAAAAGATGGAGAGCATATAAATGTTACAATTGAAGATCTTGGTGATTTCAAGGTAAAAAATAATTTAAATATACCCGAGAATTCATCTGATGTTGTTTGTAGTGTTCGACCTGAGTCAATGATGATTTCTAGAAATAAATCTGATTGGGATATTTGCTTAGAAGCAAAAATAAATCAGACTTCCTACTTAGGAGAAATGACAAGGTTTTATGTTGAGGTATCAGGAATTAATAAAGTAATAACAGTGTCATCACAGCACTTTGACAATCAGTCGTTTGAGAACAATACTTGTTTTATCAGTATTAGTTTGGAAGATATCAGTTTACTGCAAAAAAAATAGCCTGTTCTCAATAAGAGAACAGACTATTAATGATTTCACAAAGTTAAGATTAACCGCCAGCAGTCATTTCTGCCCACTGAGCTTCCATGTAATCCGTTACATCATCTGGTGGCATTACCGAGAACGCACCATTCGCTAAGTGTTCAGCTGGGTTTGGAGAAACTCCTCTTTCAGCTAGTTCATCTGCAGTAAGTGAGCCAAACCCTTTTTGGTTAGAGTGTCCGTAACCCCATTCGCTTAATAGATAAGCTGAAGTCTCGGCACTAGTTGCAGCGTTAATCATGTCATAAGCAACATCAAGATTTGCACCTGTCGCAATTGCAAGTCCGCATGCCCATGTCATTGTACCTTCAACAGGACGCATCATTGGATAACCAGTCTCCCATGATGTTTCATTCCAACAAATTGAAGCCCAGACCTCTTCGTTTCCAATTGCTTCAGCAATAGAAGCAGAGTCAGCGAAGAATGTTCTAATGTTTCCATTATCTCTGAGTTCACGAAACTTATTGATACCTTGATCAATTGCCGCTTTATTTAATTGGTTAATGTCCTTAATGTCTGTTCCTAGATAATGCATCATCAAGAATAAACTATCTGCAGCACTATCAAGTACTCCAACTTTACCTTTCATTCTTGGATCTTCTAAAAGATATAGACTTTCATTACCTGGTTGCATCCAAGTGACTTTATCAGTGTTGTACACAATACTTGTGTCTCCCCAGTCAACCGGTGCAAAATAGTTTTGTCCGTTAACTATACCACTTGGCAAGTCTCTAACTTCTGGGAACATATCTCCCCAGTTTTCTAATCTTGATGTGTCAAGTGGCTGAATAACTCCAGCTCTTACCCATCGTGCAATTTCACCTTGGCAAGGCCAAGCAACATCAACTTCAAAACCAGCTTTTAATTTTTGAAGACCTTCTTCCGCATCTCCAAAAGTTGAATATTCTGGTGATCCGTGAGCTTCAACATATGGTCCAAATAGACCATCGTCATCATAACCGCCCCAAACAAAAGCACGTCCAGTAGATGCAAATGCATTAGTAGCAGGAACAAGACCGGATGTTAAACCTAGAACACCAGCTGCACCCATTCCCTTTACAAAAGACCTACGACTTACCTTGCCTTCTCGCAAGTTATCAATGAACTTTTTAGTTACATCGTATTTTGGCATAATTAATTATCCTTTTTTTTGTTTAATCAGAAAAAAATTGTACACCTCTGGATAAACTGGTCAATACTATATCAATTAAAAACTGGCCGATTTTTAACATTATTTAGCCATGGATCGACCATTTCGTAGTTGTATCCTCCTTGAAATACTAGTTCATCACTGTAGGGGCGGGAAATAATCTGGATGCCAGTAGGTACTTGGTTTGAACTAAAGCCAGAGGGCACTGAAAGAACTGGCAGTTTACCCAGCATATTGAATGGGTGAGACATGCACCATGCAAAATCAGCACATTCTTGTTCTTTTCCATTAATAATGACGCGGTCATGAACTATATCAATATCTGCTTTGATTGCTGGTAAGGCATTGGTGGGGCAAATAAATAAATCATATTTTTCCAATATAGGACCAATTTCTTCATACATTTTTCCAGTCACCAT